>JBFYZJ010000080.1:0-9259 GCA_041309565.1 Candidatus Krumholzibacteriota bacterium | reverse complement strand
ATTGGGATCAGTCTCTGCAGACTGCCGCGTTCTCCTTCGTCGGATCGATCACCTTCTCGTATCGCCTCGCCTTCGACTCAGAGCCGGGCTACGACTTCACGAGCGTGGAGTACGACGCCGGCGGCGGCAATTGGCAGCGCCTCGCGGACTACACCGGCTACGGCGACACGGTCGCCGTCCACGTCCTCACGATCACGCAAGCGATGACCAAGCTCCGCTTCCGCTTCACCTCCGACGTGGGATGGAGCGATCAGGACGGCCTCTACAATACGGACGGCGCCTGCATCGTTGACAATATCGGTGTCAGAGACATGGCCGCGTTGAACGATTTCGAGGATTTCGAGGGGACGCCCGTCGGCTCGGTCGCCGCCGGCATCTGGCTCGGCCGGCCGTACGCGGGATTCGGCAGATACTCGGGTCTCAAGAGCGGCTTGGTCGACAAGGATCCGTGCGGCGAGAACTTCACCACGCAGGTGGTGTTCTTCATCGGTTCTCCCAACCCGAGCTCGAGCTATCCGGGGCTCTACGACACGCCCTTCTGCATGGGATCCGGCGGCGTCGCCGCCCCCTGCCAGGACGAGATGGTCGTATCGCCGGTTATCGATATGACGAGATACAGCAGCGCGCAGAACAACGTTCAGGACGGCACCATTCCGCCGGCGGACCTTTCTCTTCTCGGCGGAGCGGAGCTGCGATACACGGTCTATCGAGACCTTCCCTACAACAACCTCGTGATGTTTTACTGGCACGTGCGCAGCGTCGGCGGAGGATGCCCGGGACGGTGGCTGGACGACGGATTCATCTATTTCGGACCCTCGACGGACTATGTACACAAGGATCAGGACGTGAGCACGCTCATCGGCGCCGGCGAGCCGGTGCAGATAGCGTTCGGATGCATTGATGCGTGCGCCTCGTACTATCTTATCCTGGGCAACTGCGCGGCCCACACGCCCTCACCCTACATCGACAACGTCCGCCTCTATCGATACAAGACCGCCGGCCCGCAGTGGAAGGGCTCTTACGTCCGCTTCGGGGACGCGTTTCCCGTCAGTCAGTATAATATTGAGAGCTATATTCGCGCCGATAATACGCCCGGCTATGATTCCGCTGTCGTTTCGTGCGGTTCGATTCTCGGCGGCGGGATCGCGGGCGATCCGGCGTATGGCGGGCCCGCCGTATACATTCACGTGAAGGCGTCGTACATCGGCCCTGCCCCCCTGAAGCCCCCGCTTGCGGGCCCCGCCCTCGCGGGTTCCAGCGGAAATCCGGCGGTCAATTTCAACTACATCAGCGACGACGGCACATGGACCGTCATTCAATGCGACTCGGTCCGCGTGAACGGGGCTGCTCTCGCGGACCAGTACTGCGTCGATCTCAACGACGAGCTCTTCACCCGCGGCTATATGATCGAGTATTACTACAGCGCGAGGGACAACGCAGGCGTCGAGACGACGTGGCCCGAGTGGGCCGGAAGGCTCCACGCCGGACCGTACTGCGAGTTCGCGTGCCTCCCGGTCATGAACAGCGATATCCTCTACATCTTTCCATACGGATCCCTGTTCTTCGACGAAACCGACAGCTATTGGCAGTCAGCCTTCGACGCGGTGCTTCCTCCGCCGCACAACAAGGTGGACCGGTTCGATGGATACTACGAGACAAGCGTGACCAGCAAACAGCTGTGCGACTTCTACCGGACCATCATATACGAGGAGAGCTTCTGGGACATGTCGGACGACGGGACCTACCCCCACATCCAGCTCCTCCTCGACTGGATGAATCTCTCCGAGCACGCCTGCGGCCTCTGGCTCTGCGGCGACGACGCGGCAGCGAGCCTGACCGCAGCCGGATCATCTCCGGCGATGGAGCTCCTGAGCGCGTGGTGCGGCGCGAGTCTGGTCAACACGAGCTACTTCAGCGCAACGGGCGATATAGCGGGCGGGGGCGTCGTGAGCCCCCTCCTGACGGGCGATCAGGATGCGGGCATCTTCGTTCATGGCGGGATATCGGACAGGTTCTATGCGTTCGGAGGATGCCCGACCATCAACGACTTCGATGTTCTCGAGAAGACGGCAAACGGCCGGCGCGCCCTTCTCTATCCCACTTACGGCGGCTCGAGCTATGGCGCCGCCATCGCGGCGACAAATACCAATGCCGCCGGCCATCCCGTGCGAACGATGTTCTTCGGTTTCAGCATGAGATTCCTGCGCGACGACGTCGGCCTCGCCCCGATCGACCGTTTCCACGTCGTGAGCGATGTTCTCGCGTGGATGCAGGCCGTGACGAACATCGACATCACGCCGGCCGAGATTCCGCGCGCCTACGCCCTCGCGCAGAACTACCCGAACCCCTTCAACCCGTCGACGGCGATCAGGTACGACATGAAGGACCGGGGGCTCGTCTCGATCAGGATCTACAACGTCGCCGGGCAGCTCGTGCGGACGCTCGTGAACGAGACGAAGGAGGCGGGCGCCTACTCAGTCGCGTGGGACGGCCGGAACAACGCCGGCGCGGGCGTGGCGAGCGGCATCTATTTCTACAAGATGGAGACGGCGCGCTTCAGCGCGACGAAGAAGCTCGTGATGCTGCGGTAGGATCGCGGACGAGATGATGACGCGCATGACTCTTTCGCCGTTTTGTGGCCGTCGCCGGCTTGCGGCGGCTCTCGCCGGGTTCTATTTATTCTCCAGCATGTGCAATTGCCAGAGATCGCGGCTGCTCCAGTGGAGGATCGGCTCCATCGCGAGGATCCCCGTGCGCCCGATTGCCTTCTCGAGGTAGCGCATTTCCTCGAACTTCTCCTTCGTCTCGGTGTCCGGCTTGATCTCGAAGCCGGCCTCCCGCATGAGGAGAATGCCCTTCGCCTTCAGCGCGAGCTCCACGTGGAGCCGCAGGAGGCAGAGCATGTCGGCGACCGCCTCCCCGGGAAAGCGGGCCTTGAGGGAGAGGAGGTAGTGCCCGATCCGCGTCTCCGAGACGCACCCCGTCTCGATCATCTCGAGGAGCTGCGCGTCGGAGTCGAATCCCACGCCGAGCCAGCCGCGCAGGCTCCGCTCGCTCCTGCGGAACACGATCGTCATGAAGAGCGGAAGCGCGACGACGACGCAGAGCGCCGAAAGTACCGGCGTGAGAAAGAAGTGGTTGTACGCCGAATGGATGAGCACAGCGAGCGCAAAGCCGGGGACGAGCGCGAGGAGGCCGGAAACGGCGCGGCGCTCCGCGAGATCGAGCGCGATGATCCCGGCGAGCGCCGTCGTCCCACCGTGCATCACGGCGGTCCCGAATCCCCTGATGATCCAGAGGAGCACGTTCGACGTCTCGATCTTGTTGAGGAAGACGACGTTCTCGAGAATGGCGAACCCCGCGCCGACGGCAAAGCCGTAGATCGCCGCGTCGACCATGAAACCGATCCGCTTCGCGCGAATGAGATATGCGACGAGCGCGAGCTTGAGCGCCTCCTCGATCGGCGGAGCGAGGTAGCGGGCGTACATGTCGAAGGCGCGCGCGGCGTCGAGCTCACCGGGGGAGACGGAAAGACGCCCGAGCACGAACGTCCCGGCGATCAGGCTCGCGAGCGCCGCGGCGACGCCCGCGGCGACCGCGACGCACACCGAGCGGAAGCGGATGAGCTTGTAGCTGTCGAGAAACACGAGGAAGACGAGAAAGACGACGACGGGGAGCACGCTCACGGCGTATCGGATGGCGGTATCAAGCATGGCGGCCGACCGGGCACCCTCTCCTATCGCAGTATCTTGAGCGACACCATGAGCTCGTCTGTCGTGTCGTAGCCCTCTTCCATCGCGCGAGCGTAGCCGACGGAGAAGGTCGATTCAAGGGAAGAAAAGATGACGACCTTGAGGTTCAGCTGCGCGCCGACGTTCATGAGCTTGCGCTCCCACTTCTCGTCGTCGACGTCGAGCCCCGTGCCGATGGCGGAGGTGAAGAGCGCGAGGCGCGCCCAGTTCGCGTAGAGGGACGGCACGCCGATCCGCTTGAAACGCAGCGGCGGGAGCGTCCACTCGAGGAGCGCCTTCGCGAAGTTCGTGCCCCCGATCGCGTTCAGCTCGGCGCCGGGGAAGCTGTAGAACTCGCGGTAGCGGTTCACCGAGGCCGCGTGATCGATCCAGTTGTTCCCGAATCCGCCGAAGTAGAAATTGGCGAACGACTCGTCGGCGTCCCCGAAGGAGTAGCCCGCCGCTGTCCGGAGCCAGAGCGACGAATGGTCGATCGGAAGCAGGAGGCCCCCGTCGAACGTCCCGTACATCTGCGGATATATCTCGGAGAGCACGATGCTGTTGTCCGCGTTGAGGCTCCACGAGACGCCCTTCTCCGCCTCGATCGCGCCGATCGTGCCGCGCATGTGGCGGTATCTCACCGAGGCCCCCGCCGTGTAGAAATTGTCGTACGAGACGTCGATGTTCTGGTAGAGCGGCATCTTCTCGAGGCCGCCGTAGTGCGCCGCGCTGATCGAGTACTCGAGCGAGCGCGGCCCGTCGGAGAACGGGTATCCCTTGAACTGGACGCCGAGCCCGTATCCCTTGCGGCTCGCCTTCGTCGGGCCGAAGAAGTCGTAGAAGTCGGCGCGGTTATAGGCGCCCCGCACGTTCCAGCGCCAGTTCTCGTACTTGAGCTTGAAGTGGAGCCGCTCGTCGGACGGGAGATCGTTCACGGGCGAATAGGAGAGCGAGACGTCGACCGAGTTCTGCCAGAGCGGATCCATGAAATTGGCCTTCATGCCGACGGCGGCGGTGGTCTTGTAGCACTCCACGACCGGATAGGCCGTCGTGAACCGCATGCTCCGCACGGCGCGATAGTCGGGCGTGCCCGTGATGAGCGAGTCAATGTTGACGCCGAGGGGCGAGCCGAGCGTCCAATCCATGAGCTCCGGGTTCTTCTCGAGGACCGCCTGTCCGAGGTACGAGATCGCCTTGACGTCCTCGATGGGACGGTCCGGGATCATCACCGGGACGAATCCCTTCCCCGTGTACTGGAAGGCGATCACGGAATCCCCCGGCACGGGAACCGGCCGGAAGTATCCCGTCTCCGCGTTGCTCAGACACTCCATCTTCCGCCCGGCGATATCGTAGCGGAAGACGTTCGAGACGCCCGTGAGGTACGACGATCCGTAGAGGTACCGCCCGTCGGGCGAGTAGACGAAGTTCATCGCGGGGTTCTTCTCGAACTCCCAGAGAATGTCGTACTCGTAATCGCCGGCGAGGAGGCTGTCGACCGGCATGCGGATGAGCTGCTGCGCGCCGTTGATGCTCGCGAGGGTGCCGGTCACGTGCTTCCCGTCGGGCGAGACGTCGATGTCGAAGAGATCCTTCCCGTACGGGAGCAGCGGGATCACCTGCCCGTCGCGGTACGGGGGCGGGATCCGGACGAGGGACGAGTATCCGTTGTGGTGCTGGATGCCCCAGAGCGTCTTGTCGGCGCGGTTGAATGCGAGATCGCCGGTGCGGCTGAATTCGATGAGCCGCCGCTGCTTCCCCGTCTCGAGGGAATAGCACTCGAGGTTGCGGTAGCCCCTGCTGTTGTTCGTCGTGTAGAAGAGCGTCCTGCTCGAATCGTCGTACGCGAGCGAGCATACGTAATAGAGGGCGGGCGTCGAGAGCTCGCACAGCTTGCGGATCTTCCCCGTCGCGACGTCGATCGCGGCGATGTGCGAGAACTCCCCCGGATAGTTCACCGCGGCGTAGAGCGTCTTCGTCGCCGGGTCGTAGAACTCGCGCGACACGGATCCGAGCGCCCGCGCGGACAGCGCGCGCGACGCCGTGACGGGATAGCTGCGGATCGAATCGAGATTCGCCCGATCCCACGCGCGCTCGAAGTCGATCCAGTTCGCCCACTCCTCGTCGAGCGGGACGCCGTACACCTTCCTGAACTGGGACGCGAAATGCCGCTCGCTTCCGTCCTCGCGGCGTACCCAGTCGATGAGCTTATCGGGACCGTACATGAGCGCGAGGTAAAGATCGAATCTCGTCCCGTACAGGTAGGCGACCTGCCCCACCTGGAAATCGATCGCCGTTCCCTCGGACTGGAGGCCGACGTACTCGTAGAAGTAGCTCGAGTCGCGCACCATCGTGCGGAACACCATCTCGTCGTAACCGGTGAGGCAGCGGCCGATGCCTCCCGCCATCCACGTTTCGAAGAAGACGGCGACGCCCTCGTGGTACCACCGCGGCGCGTACCGGCGCGGGTTCGTGAGATAGCTGTAGAATATCGAGACCGGATCCTCGTCGCTCGGGGAGACCTTCCCCATGAAGAGCGAGCGGTAGAACCGGTCGCCGCCCGTGGCCTGATCCGAGGCGACAACGTGCACGAGCTCGTGGTTCGTCACCCAGTTCATCCGCTCGTTCGTCGGACACGTGTCGTAGATATACTCGAACGGCTCGATGCCGAGCGTGATGTAGTTGAAGGGGATCGTCGTCGTGCCGGCGTAGCCGTAGTCGTCGAAGTCCTGGAAGTGAATGGTCACCGGCCCGCTCGGCTCGTAGCGGAAGATGCGCCGGTGAAAGGCCATCGAGTTCTCGTAGCAGCGGGCGAGGTGCCGCACGACGTACTCGTGGTTCCGGTCGTAGTAGGCGAGGCGCAGGTATTTCGTCTGGATCGTGCGGTAGTGGATGTCGAGCTCCGCGGCGGGAGCCGGGCGGGCCAGAAGCAGAAGCGCGGCCAGAACGGGAATCCACGCCGGCCGCAGAGCACTCGATTCGATTGATTTCATATGGGTGCGTTCGACGCCAGTCCCCCCCCGCAATGCTGCGCGGGAGGGATCCCGCTTCCGGAATCCCCCCCGCTCGTTGTGGTCGCTCAGCTTTCTATCGTCTCTTCCCCTACGATTGCTCGCGCGAAACCCGCGACATCTCGCTGTACGCGCGCTCCATGTCGACCTTCACCTGTTCGGGGGCGCGGCCCATCAGGTTGAACCGGTCGGTCCGGTCGAGCAGGTTGATGAACTCGCTCCGCTGCGCGAAGTCGGCCTTCGCGAAGTAGCTCGTACGATCCTGCATGTTCGCTTCCTTCACGACCCGCGCGAGGTCCATATCGGAGGCGCGGCCGAGAACCTTCGTCGACCGCTCGTCGACGGACATCGCCGCGTAGCGCTCGGCCGTCACGTTGGCGGCGCGGAGGATCGCGTCCTGCGTCGGCTTCGGCGCGCGGGCGAAGAACTCCGTCCGTCCCTGCGCGTCGAGCGCCTTGAAGAGCCGCGCGAGCGTCGCGTTGTCCGCTCTGCCCATGCACGCCGTCGCGATCTCGGGCGACTTGGCGAGCATCTCGAACTGCGCCTCGGGAGCGGACTTCTCGAAGAAGCCGATCGCGAAGTTGGCGCGCTCCATCTCGGCGACCGTTATCGCCGGCGCGCGCTCCATCACGGCGATCTTATCGTTGCGGTCGAGGAGATTGATGAACTCGTTGCGCAGCGTGAAGTCGGCCTTCGCGAAGTAGCTCGTCCGGTCCTGCATGTCCGCTTCCTTCACGACCCGCGCGAGATCCATATCGGACGCGCGCTCGAGCACCTTCGTCGACCGCTCGTCGACGGACATGGCCGCGTACCGCTCGGCCGTCACGTTGGCCGCGCGAAGGATCGCGTCCTGCGTCGGCTTCGGCGCGCGGGCGAAGAACTCCGTCCGCCCCTGCGCGTCGAGCGCCTTGAAGAGCCGCGCCAGCGTCACGTTATCGGCGCGGGCCATGAGCTTCGAGACCATCTCGGCGGGAGCGTTCGCGAGAATCCGCGCCTGAAGGTCCGCCGTCGTCCGCTCGAACATGGCGGCCTTCTCGTCGGGGGACATGACCGCCATCATAGCCGCGGCGACGTCCTCCTCTTCCTTCAGGATGACGTCCGCGTCGGTGATCTGCTCGCTGCGATACTTGTTCGCGACGCCGATGGCGCCGGACGCATCCTCCTTCGAAGCGGGAGGATACACGAAGGCGAAATAGGCGATCACGATCGCGGCGATGATCACCAATCCGCCCGCCAGCAGTTTCCTGCTCATACCTGACCTCCTCTGGATTGAGAGTCCCCTGTGCCGAATACGCCCATTTACATTCTAACTACAAAGCAGAGGGCAAATAGTTGTCCGCTATTTTTGGATCGCGCCCGCTTTGTCCCCTACGATAATCCGCTCGTAAATCCGGCCGCCGTCCGCCGTGATCTCGACGCTCACGTCCGGATGCGCGCCGGCCTCGTCCCTGAACGCCACGGCGGCGGCGCATCTCCCCGAGCTCGTCAGCGTCACGCTCGCCGTGTCCGCCCGCAGCGTCATCTCGATCTCGCGACCGGCGTCGAGATCGAGCGTGACGACGATCGAATTCGCGAGGTACCGGACGTCGATCGTGCCCGTCACGTCGTCCGTCGCGAGCGGGACCGTCTCCGTCAGGACGACCGGGCCCATCGAGCGCCGGTCCCCGAGCGCCCCGTAGAGCGCCGAGCGATCGAACCGGCCCTGCTTCGAAACGGCGCCGAGCACGACGACGAGAATGACGAGGCCCAGCGCGAGCCCCGCCGCGAACGAATACGCAAGTCGCTTCCCCGCGAATATGCCGAAGATCGGCGCGCGCCGCGCCCGGCCGGCCCCCACCGACGCGCGGACCGCGTCGTGCTCCGCCACCGACCGCATGATCTCGCGGTTCAGATCCTTCGGCGGCGTCACGTCCCCCGCCTCGACGAAAATCTTGGCGACGCCGCGGAGCTCATCGAAATACCGTCGCGCCTCCTCGTTCGATTCCAGATGCGCGCGCAGGGCCGCGCTCTCCTCCGGCGAGTTCACGCCGTCGATCTCCCGGTTCATCAATTCGATATAGCGATTCTCTATCATGACGTGTACCCCGCCCTCACGAGGAGATCGCGGAGCAGCTGCCGCCCCGTGTAGAGCCTCGATTTGACCGTTTTCTCGGGGATTTCGAGCACGGCGCCGATCTCCCGATACGAGAGATTATGAAAATGCCGCAGGACGAGCACCGTGCGGTAGTCCAGCGGCAGCGTCATGAGCGCATCCTGCAGGCGCGCGCTCGTTTCGTTATGGATGAATTCGATTTCGGGATTTCCCGGGTGAACGTGCGCCTCGGGATCGAGCTCGGCGAAGCGGCTGTTCCGCTTCGCGCAGTTGATCGCCTCGTTGACGGCGATCTTGTAGAGCCAGCTGAAGACGTCATGCGAGGGATCGAATTTCTCGAGCCTCTCGTAGACCTTGACGAACGTTGTTTGCGTGATGTCCATGGCGTCCTCGTAATTGTTCACGATCCTGAAGGCCGCGTTGAAGGT
>JBFYZJ010000079.1:0-5994 GCA_041309565.1 Candidatus Krumholzibacteriota bacterium | reverse complement strand
TTCTTCTGCCGCTCGTCGGGAACGCCGAAAAAGACCTCGGTGAATTTCGCGGAGCGGTTCGTGACTCTCGAGACGAAGGACGGATTGCGGTATTTGGTGAGAACGTCCGGTGTGCCCCGCGATTCGATCGTCGTGGGATCCTTGCGCGCGAGATTGTTGATGACCTCGCGGCTCCGCGTGACACGGTTGCCGGCGATGGCGGCCTTCATAATCCTCGCGGCGACATCTTTCGAGAGCGTCGCGGCGGAAGCGCCTTTTGCCTCTTCGTTGGCCATGGTAATCCCTTTTCTCCCTTCGCGTTTTCGATGGCGGCCTCTTCGCCGCCGGTTGCCTGCAAGCCCCGAGCCGATATGCGATATTCCGCAACCTTAAAATTATAGCAAAATCTACTGCTTTTGGGGGAGTTTGTCAAAAGGGGAGAATGATGCTATAATTGATTTGCGGCGGTCCCGGAGATCAATATGTCAAATCCTAGTAAAGCGCTTGTCCTGATTCTCGCGGTCTCGCTCGGCGCCATCCCGATTCGTGCAGCCCATTCGGCGACCTGGCACGTGGGCAACGGAGACGCGGCGGCCCTGCAGCAAACCATCAACAGTGCCCAGGGCGGAGACACGGTCATCGTCGGGCCGGGCACGTACAACACCGCACACGGATTCTCAGTCTCAAAGCCGCTTCACATCATAAGCGAGAAGGGGCCTTCGGAGACGATTATCGCGAACCACGGCTACTGCGTCGGCGTCGGGGGCCCGTGCTATGGTTCTTTCGGATTCTACGTCTACTACGGCTCCCCGGATAAATTCACGATCAGCGGCTTTACGATACGGGATCACATGTTTGATGAAGTCTACGGATTTGAGGGCTGGGGCGTGTGCATCGTGGAGGCTTCGGGGACCGTCTCGAATAACATTTTTACCCATAACATCTGGGGCATTTATGCGGGAGAGGCTCCCGATATCGTCATCGAGAACAACCTCATCCAGACAACCAACGGCTATGGAATTTACATTGGGTCAGGCGAGTCGGCGGAAATCCGTTTCAACACCTTCGTGCGCAATTTTACCAATATCCGGCTTGGAGGATCGACCACCCTCGACGTCGCCCTTCAAAACAACATCATCGCCCTCGCCAATTGGTGGGGCATGTGGGTCGATGGAGACTCCGTGACGGTCACCCTCTCGTGCAACGACATTTGGAGCAACGGACGCGGCGACTACCCCGGCTCTTCGGCGAGCTATGTCGACGCGGGCGGCAACATCTCCCTCGATCCTCTCTTCTGCGACGGATACTACCTCCATCAGGATTCCCCCTGTCTCGGCGCGAATACCCCCGCGCTCTGCAACGGCGACCATATAGGGTGCTACCCTGTCGCCTGCGAGGTATCGACCGAGAAGCAGTCCTGGGGAAAGATCAAATCGATCTTCAGATAATCTCCCCTGATCTCCGGGGCAACTCCCAGAAATTTCAATGAATTACGTTGACTTTCCGCCTGACTTATGTGATAATCGTTCTTAATTATTTTCCTTTCACCCTGTTTCGAGGAGGTCGGACAACATGAGGTCAATGGCTATCGCTGTCCTCGGGATCATGCTTCTCGCGGTTTCCGCGAACGCGGAGATTTCGAAAAGCTCCGTGAAGACGATCGGGAGCGCCTCGGCCGGGAAGACGCTCATGCCGGCGGGCGCGGCGGGCATGCTCGACTGCTCGGGGGCGACGGAGGTCACCCTGAATAACGTCTATTACGGCGACAACACGGGCCTCATCAGCATGGTGCCCGGATACGACTGCAATCCCTGGTACGAGCCGGGCGGAGAAGTCGTGTTCCATATGTTCCTCAATGAACCCGCCATGTTCGAAGCCACCATCGAGGGGCAGGGCTGCGATCTGGATCTAGCGATTCTCAACATGTGCGACGAGGCCGCCGGCTGCATCGACGTCGTCGACGCCGGCTTCGCCACGACGGAGCCCGTCTCCGGCGACATTTACTTCGTCGTCGACGGCTACGGCGAGGAAGGCTGCCCGTTTATCCTGACGATCACGGGCGCCGCGCTTCCTCCGCCGGCCTCTTTCTGCGAGATGGCGGAAGCGGTCGTCGATACCGTCTTTTTCGTTTCCTCGTGCCCCGACGGCGAGAATCTCCTGAGCCAGCTCGATTGCAACAGCTGGCCCCAAAACGGCCTCGAGGACTACTACGCCGTCACCATGGCCCCGTGGAGCAGCTTCACCGCCACGCTGATCAGCGAGCAGTTCGATCCCGCCATCTGGGTGCTGGGCACGTGCACCGAGCCCTTCCAGTGCGTCGCGTTCGCCGACAACGGGATCTTCGGAGATCCCGAGGTCGTCACCTACGCGAACAACGGTCCGGCGGAGATCACGGTCTACGTGGTCGTGGACGCCTACCTCGACGGAACGTGCGGCTACTACGATTTGACCTTCTCGATCAGGCCGGGCGAGGTATCCGTGGAATCCACGACCTGGGGCGGTATCAAGCAGCAGTTCAAATAGGATCCTGACGCCGCACGGCGGATCGATCCTTCGGTCCCTGGGGCCGCCCTCTCAAGGGGGCGGCCCCGTTCTTTATGCGCTCCGCCGCGAGACGGCCCGGCGCACTCCAGGTTACCCAACCCGGTGCGCTTCCCCCTTGACCTTTCGGCCGAATCGTGCTATGATGGCGCCGTTAAATCACCACAACAGCCTCGCATCCCGCTTTGCACCCGTGGTGTCTTTTCACCGTAGGCCGCATCGGAACCATTTTGCTTCGAGGAGGTGAGGGCTCGCCGGATAAGTCTCTCAATCAAAAGCAGATACGCAAACACAGAGAGGAGACGGGCATGAAACGGCTGCTACTGACTTTCTTCCTGGTCATCTTCGCCACGACTTCGGTCTGGGGGGCGACGATGGGGCTCTACTTCGACCACTGGCCCGGTAAAATGGCATACGAGCCGGTGCCGTTCAGCTTCTTCGATATCTATCTGTACCTCCATGGCGCGAACTACTTCGTGACGGCGCTGGAATACCAGCTGGTCTATCCTCCCACCGGGATGTTCGTCGTCACCGGCATGGCGCTCGGGCCGAATGTCGTCGTCGAGCTGGGCGATCCCCTGGGCGGACACTCGCTCGCCTTCTTTCCGCCGCTGAGCGGATTCGATCCGGGATACAACATGATCTGCCGGTACGAATGCATGACGCTCGCGCCGTGCGGCGCGGGCCTCATAGACTACCCGCTCGTCGTCGGCCCGCATCCCGAGAGCGGCCAGCTGTGGGGAACCTATTTCCCCGATAACAACACGTTCCCGATCGTCGGGCTCACCTCGATCCTCTGCCCCGTGCAGATCGGCGTGGAGGAAACGAGCTGGGGCGCGATCAAGCGTCTGTTCTAGCGACCGGCGCGACGACCACTCCGCGCTGCGCTGCGAGGAGGGCTTCCTCCCGGAGGGGGGAAGCCCTCTTTTTATTCCTGTTGCGCCCCGCCTTGATTCATGAGACAATTTTTTCGCTCTTTTTCCCCAAGTCCGGCATTACGAAAATGTCTCGCCCGCACCTGAAGATCGAGAGGTGAACGTATGGTCAAGCGAGTCGCAATCGTCGGCATCGGGACCACCGGATTCAGGTCCGTCACTCCCGATGTCTCCTACCGGGAACTCATCTTCGAGGCCGCCCGGAAGGCGTACACGGACGCCGGCATCGAGCCGAGCGAGGTCGACGGCTTCATCACCGCCGCCGAGGACTTCATCGAAGGCTACAGCATCGCCGACGAGTACTGCCCCGATCAGATCGGCGCCGTACTCAAGCCGACGCACACGATCCCCGGAGATTTCATCCAGGCGCTGGCCGCGGGCTACATGATGATCATGACCGGCGCGTTCAAAACGGTCACCATCGAGGCCCACAGCAAGGCGTCGAACATCAAGAACGTGGACGAGGTCATGGGCTTCGCCTTCGATCCCGTCTACAACAGGCCGCTCCGCGAGACGCCGCACGCGATCGCGGGGCTCGAAATGACGCGATACATGTTCGAGACGTGCACCTCCTCGGAACAGTGCGCGAAGGTCGTCGTGAAGAACAAGGGAAACGCGATGCGGAATCCCTACGCGGCCTACGGCGCCGACATCACGGAGCGCGACGTCCTGAACTCCGATCCGATCTCCCTGCCGCTCCACCGCCTCGACATCGCCCCGCACGCTGACGGCGCGGTCGTCGCGGTCCTCGCGGACGGCGAGACGGCGCTCACCCTCACCGACAAGCCCATATGGATCGAGGGGCTCGGATGGTGCACCGATACGCCGACGCTCGAGATGCGCGACTGGGGGGAGGCGGCCTACGCCCGCATCGCCGCCGAGATGGCGTACAAGATGGCGGGAATCGCCGATCCCGTGGACATGATCGATTTCGCCGAGATCTGCGACGAATATTCGTACAAGGAGCTCCAGCACATGGAAGCGCTGAAGCTCTGCCGGCCGGGAGAGGCGGCGCACCTCCTCGAGAGCGGCGCGACGAGCTTCACCGGAAGGCTTCCGATCAACGTTTCGGGAGGCGCGCTCGGGGTCGGGCACCTCTTCGAGGCCTCCGGGGCGCACAAGATCCTCGAGCTCGTCGAGCAGCTCCGCGGCCACGCGGGCGCCCGGCAGATCCCCGACGTGAACATCGGCCTTGCGCAGGTCTGGCGCGGCGTTCCGACCGCGACGGGAGCGGTCGCCATTCTTTCGAACATGTAGGAGGTCTTCTGCAATGGGAATGAGGAAAGTAGCAATCGTTGGAGCGGGCATCACGAAGTTCGTGCGCCGCGCGCAGGAGACGGGAAAGGAACTTTCCTGGCAGGCTTCGAAGATGGCGCTCGACTCCTGCGGCCTGACGCTCGACGACGTCGACATGGTGACGCTCGGCACCGCCCCCGACGCTTTCGACGGCGTCCACATGAAGGGGGAATACCTCGCCGACGGCGCGGGCGCGCACCGCAAGCCGTACATGCGCCACTACGTCGGCGGCGGCACGGGGGTCTTCAGCCCCATTCACGGATGGATGCACGTGGCGAGCGGGATGGCGGACATCTGTCTCGTCGTCGCCGAGGAGAAGATGTCGTGCTGCCACCCGCACCCGCAGGGGGCGTTTCTCACGATCTTCGACCATACGACCGAGCAGCCCCTGAAGCCGACGCTCATCTGGATCTTCGCCCTCGAGATGAACCGCTACATGCAGACGTACGGCATCACGAAGGCGGACATCGCGCGCGTCGCCGTCAAGAACAAGCACAACGCCCTCGACCATCCGTCGGCGCAGGTCGCCGAAGAGGTCACCGTCGAGGACGTCCTCAACAGCGAGACCCTCTGCTGGCCGGTGAACCGGCTCGACATCAGCCCGGCCTCGGACGGCGCGGCGGCCGTCGTGCTCGCGAGCGAGCGCGTCGCGCGGCGCCTCACCGACAAGCCGGTCTGGATCGACGGCGTCGGCATGTCGATCGACACGGCCTACTGGGGGACGCGCGATCTCTCGTACCCGCGCTACGTCGAGACGGCGGCGCGGATGGCCTACGACATGGCGGGGATCAAGGAGCCGGCGAAGGAGATCCACATCGCCGAGCCCTACGATCCGTTCGACTACAAGGAGCTCCACCACATGGAGGGCCTCCTGCTCTGCCCGCGCGGCGAGGCGGCGCGCCTCACCGCGGAGGGCTACACGGCGCGTGACGGCAACCTTCCGATCTGCCCGTCGGGCGGCGCGCTCGGCGTCGGGAACCCGATCGCCGCGACGGGGCTCATGAAGGTCATCGAGATCTTCCTGCAGCTCCGCGGCGAAGCGGGGAAGCGCCAGGTGCCCGGCAAGCCCACGTGCGGCCTCGCGCAGGCGTGGGGCGACCTCATGCAGATGGGAACGGTCATCGTACTGAGAAGCTAACAGACAAGGAGCGGGAATCATGAAGCTGGAAGATTGCAAACTCAGGGGGACACACCTCAAATCTTCCGATTTCGAGCAGTGCAAGGTCCTCACGACCGAGTGGAA
>JBFYZJ010000078.1:0-2934 GCA_041309565.1 Candidatus Krumholzibacteriota bacterium | reverse complement strand
CCCCGCGATGAACACGTCCCCCACCCGGAGGGTTCCCTGCTGGATGAGCACCGTGCAGATGTTGCCGCGGCCCTCCTCCTTGCGCGCCTCGAGCACGACGCCGCGGACGGGCGCGTCGGCGTCCGCCTTGAGATCCATCATCTCGGCCTGGAACAGGATCATCTCGAGGAGACGATCCACCTTGAGGCCGGTTTTCGCCACGATCTCGACTCCCTGGACGTTCCCGCCGTACTCCTCGAGAACGATGTTCTGCTTGAGGAGCTCACGCTTCACGCGCTCGATGTTCGCGTTCGGGAGATCGACCTTGTTGATCGCGATGATCATCGGCACGTCCGCCGCGCGGGCGTGGTTGATCGCCTCGACCGTCTGCGGCATGATCCCGTCGTCGGCCGCGACGACGAGGATGACGATGTCGGTCACCTGCGCGCCGCGGGCGCGCATCGCGGTGAAGGCCTCGTGGCCGGGCGTGTCGATGAAGGTGATCCGCCCGCGCCCCGTCTCGACCTCGTACGCCGCGATGTGCTGGGTGATGCCCCCCTTCTCGCCGGCGATGAGGTTGCTCTTCCGGATCGCGTCGAGGAGCGAGGTCTTGCCGTGGTCGACGTGCCCCATGATCGTCACGACCGGGGCGCGCCCCTGCAGGCGCTCCGGCTTGCCCTTGCGCTTCTCGCGGAGCAGCTCGTGGCCGTAGCTCTCGGTGAACTCGACCTTGAAGCCGTAGTCGTCCGCGATCATGATGATCACGTCGGGATTGAGCCGCTGGTTCATCGTCACCATGAGGCCGAGCCCGAGGCACTTCTGGATGATTTCCGTCGGGTCGATCTTGAGCTGCTCGCCGATCTCGGCCACCGTCGAGAACTCGGGGAGCCGGATGACGTTCTCCTCCTCGACGAGGATCGCTTCCTCCTCGCGGGGCTTGCGGCTGCGGCGGGTCTTGCGCGTGATGTCGAGCTTCGCGAGCGTGCGCTTCACGCTCTCCTTGACCGCCTTCTGATCGGCCTCCTTGCGCTTCTCGGGCTTCTTTTCCTTGCGGGCCCGCGGCGGCCGCTGGGGCCTGGCGGGCTTCTCCTTCTTCGGCGCCTGTTCCGTCTTTTCCTTCTTCTTGACTTCCTTCTTCGTCGCGGCCTTGACGCGGCTCAGATGCTGCTCGATGAGAAGCTCGGCGCGCTGCTCGACCGTGCTCATATGGCTCTTGACCGCGAACCCCTCCTTGACGAGGATCTTGACCAGGGCCTCGCTCGAGATCGTATATTTGCGCGCTAGCTCGTAAACGCGAATCTTGGCCACGCGATCGCAACTCCCTTCATTGCCTAGACGTCGGACGCGTCATCGGACCCTTCCGGAGATTCTCCCGCTTCGGGCTCCTCTTCCGCTTCGTCCTCATCCGCTTCGTCCCCGTCAGCCTCTTCGATATATTCCTCGTCGCCGCCCTCGTCGCCGAGCTCCTCGGCGGTCTCCGCGGCGAGCTCATCGGTCTCCGTCTCTTCCTCGGGCTCGACCGATTCGGCGTCCTCATCCGGCCCGGCGCCGTCCGGCGCCGCCGCTTGCTTCGCTTCCTTGTCGTCCAGATTCTTGAAGAGCTCGGCCTCGGTGATCACCGGCTCCGCCTTCTTCTCCTTCGGCTTGTCGGGGCCGAATATCGATTCGTCGAACAGCGGCTTCTGCTCCTCGACCTCCTGCGATTCCTTCTTGAGCAGATCCTCGAGCGCCTTGTTGAGCTCCACCATCGTCTCGGCCGCGGTGTTCTTGAGCTTCTCCGCGGTCTTCTCGCCGATGCCCTCGATCTCGACGAGCTGGTCGATCGGCGTGCGGTGCAGCTTCTGCACGGTGAGGATGCCCACGCCTTTGAGCTTCTGCGCGAGCCGCTGTGTGACGCCGTACATCTCGGTGATATCCATCTGGAGCTTCTGGTCGAGCTTGTCGCGCTTCTCGATCTCCTTGATCGTCGTGAGATCGATCTTCCACGTCGTGAGCTTGGAGGCGAGACGCACGTTCTGCCCTTCCTTGCCGATCGCCAGGGAGAGCTGGTCGTCCTCGACGATCGCGAGCACCCGGTGGTCCGACTCGTTGAACCGGAGGGAGGACACCCTCGCCGGCGCGAGCGCCTTCGTGAGGAACTCGTTCTGATTCTCGCTCCAGCTCACGATGTCGATCTTCTCGCCGTGGAGCTCGTTGACGACCGCCTGCACGCGCGAGCACTTCATGCCGACGCACGACCCGACCGCGTCGACCTTGTCGTTGCGCGAGTGGACGCCGATCTTCGAGCGGCCGCCCGGCTCCCGCGCGATCGCCTTGATCTCGACGTCGCCGTCGAAGATCTCGGGGACCTCCTGCTCGAAGAGCTTGCGGAGAAACAGCTCGCTCGTGCGGGAGAGGGTGACCTGGGGACCCTTCGCGTTCTTGTCCACCTCGAGGATGATCGCGCGGATCGTATCCCCCTGGTTGTACCGTTCCTTCTTGATCTGCTCGCGGATCGGGAGGTAGGCCTCGGCCCGCCCGAGGTTCACGAGGATGTTGCCCCGGTCGACCTGCCGGACCGTGCCGGACACGATCGCGCCGACCTTGTCCTTGTATTCGTCGTGGATGCGGTCGCGCTCGGCCTCGCGCACCTTCTGCATGAGCACCTGCTTCGCCGTCTGCACGGCGTTGCGGCCGAACTCGTCGAGGGAGATATAGACCTCGACCTCGCCGCCGACCTTCGCCGAGCCGTCCATCTTCTTCGCGTCGGGGAGCAGAAGCTCGGCGAGCGGCTCCGCCACTTCTTCGACGACGCGGTAGATCCGGTAAATCTCGAGCAGGCCCTTCACCTCGTCGAGGTGGACCTTGAACTCGGCCTCCTGCCCGTACTTGCGTTTTCCCGCCGAGATGAGGCTCTGCTTCACCATCTCGACGAGAGTGTTCTTGTCGACCTTCTTCTCGCGGATGATCTGCCCG
>JBFYZJ010000077.1:0-4015 GCA_041309565.1 Candidatus Krumholzibacteriota bacterium | reverse complement strand
CTCTGCTTCCTCCCCTGGATCGGCGTCCTGCTGTGGTTCGAGGGCATGAACGACCGGCTCGGGATCGGCTCCTTCGGCGCGGCGTTCCGGAAGGGGGACTACAGCCTCTTCGTGTCGCTCCTCGTCTCCGGCGCGGTCTGCGGGATACTCTGGGAGGCGTGGAATTACCGGGCGATCACGAAGTGGAACTACCACGTTCCCTACCTCCCCGGCGTCAAGCTCTTCGAGATGCCCGTTCTCGGCTATCTCGGCTTTCCGCCCTTCGCGCTCGAGTGCTGGCTCATGTACCGGCTCTTCCGCTTTCTCACGCCCGTGCGCGGGGATGCGGACGCCCTCGGCGCTGCGTGGAACGGCCCGAAACCGGGGGAGGCGCCATGAACGCGCGCGCGGCGCTCGCACACCTGCTCGAATCGAGCACGGCCGTCATCTTCGATTTCGACAACGTCATCGTCGACTCCGAGCCGTATCACTTCGAGGCGTACTCCCGCGTATTCGCCCGCTCGGGTCACACGCTGGACCGCGACGAGTATTGGCTCGAATGGACCTCCCGCGGCGGCGGGGCGGAGAGCGAGATACGGCGCTACAACCTCGGGCTGGATCCCGCCGCGGTGCGCGCCGAGAAGGACCCCATCTACTCGGCGTTCTGCACCTCGGGTGCCATCAAACCGTTCGCCGAGGTGCGCGCTGTCATCGACGCCTTCGAAAAGGCGGGGCTCGCGCTCGCGATCGCCTCCGGTTCCTACGGACGGGACATCAGGGCCATCCTGCGGGCGAACGGTCTCGAGGACCGTTTCCGCGTCGTCGTCGGCAAGGATGCCGTCAAACGGACGAAGCCCGCTCCGGACACGTTTCTTGCCGCGGCCGAGCGGCTCGGCATCCCGCCGGAACGCTGTCTCGCGATCGAGGATGCGGAGAAGGGCGTGCGGAGCGCGAAGGACGCCGGCATGCGCGTCATTCTTCTCGAGACGGAAATCACGAAGCATCTGAAGCTCGGGGGCGCGGATTTGGCGCTCGCAAGCCTCGCCGAGCTTCGCGATCTCCTGATCGAATTGACGACGTGAAGGCGGGTCCGGACCGCTAGCGGCCCTTTTTCTTCTCGCGGAGCCCCCGCCAGTACTCGATGCGCTTGATCATCTCCCGCTCGAAACCGCGCTCGACGGGGCGATAATACCGGCGCCCGCCGAGCTCCCCGGGGAAGTACTCCTGATCGACGATCGCATCGGGTTCCTCATGCGGGTACCGGTAGCCCCGGCCGTACCCGATGTCCTTCATGAGCCCCGTCACGGCGTTGCGGATCCAGAACGGCACCGGGAGCGGCCCGCGCTCCCGCACGTCCCGCGCCGCCTCGTCGTATGCCGTGTAGAGCGCGTTGCTCTTCGGAGCGAGCGCGAGATAGACGGCCGCCTGCGCGAGCGCGAGCTTCCCCTCGGGCATCCCGATGAAATGAACCGCCTGCATGGCGGCGAGCGCCGCGGTCAGCGCCTGGGGATCGGCGTTCCCGACGTCCTCCGAGGCGAACCGCACGAGGCGGCGCGCCACGTAAAGCGGATCCTCCCCCGCCTCGAGCATGCGGGCGAGCCAGTACAGCGACGCGTCGGGATCTCCGCCGCGAAGGCTCTTGTGGAGCGCCGAAATGATGTTGTAGTGCTCTTCCCCCTTCTTGTCGTAGAGGATGGAGCGCTTCTGCGCCGCCTCCTCGAGAAGCTCGCGCGTGAGCGCGACGCTCCCCGCGCGCCCCCCGACCGACTGCACGGCCATCTCGAGTGCGTTGAGCGCCGTGCGCGCATCCCCGAACGCGAGGTGCGCGAGATAGCGCACGTCTTCCTCTGAAATCGATAGGTCGCGTCCGCCGTATCCCGCTTTCGGATCGGCGAGCGCGCGCGCGACGACCCTCGCGATCTCCTCCTCGCCGAGCGGCTTGAGGACGAACACGCGGCACCGCGACAGCAGCGGCGCGATGACCTCGAAGCTCGGATTCTCCGTCGTCGCGCCGATGAGCACGATCGTGCCGTCCTCGATGAAGGGGAGGAACGCGTCCTGCTGCGCCTTGTTGAAGCGGTGGATCTCGTCGATGAAGAGGATCGTTCTCGCGCCGTTGAGCGCGAGGCGCGAGACCGACTCCGCCGCGACGCGCTTGACGTCGGCGATCCCCGACGTCACGGCGGAGAAATGCTCGAAATGGGCGTCGACGGCAGACGCGACGAGGCGGGCGAGCGTCGTTTTGCCGCAGCCGGGAGGGCCCCAGAAGATGAGGGAGCTTTCGAGCCTGCCGTTCTCGAGGATGCGCCGGAGGATCTTCCCCTCGCCGACGAGATCCTCCTGCCCGACGAACTCATCGAGGCTCCGCGGACGCATCCGCTCGGCCAGGGGCTGCGGTACCTCGCTCTTGAACAGATCGTGCATGGCTCACGTGTAATCGGGGGTCTTTTCGAACGAATGCTCGGTCTTGAGGAAACGGACCGTGCCCGATTTGCTGCGGAAAACGACGCTGTGCGTGACGGCGCCCCCCGGCCTGAACAGGACGCCGTCGAGGAAATCGCTGCGCGAGACACCCGTGGCGGCGAACATGACGTCCCCGACCACGAGATCGCGGGCGCCGTAGATCTTCCGGAGCTCGCTCGGCAGATTCTCCGGCGCCGTGTCGAGCGCCGGCATGAACTGCACCTGGAATCCGCCGCCGAGGCACGAGACGGCCGCGGCCGCGATGATTCCCTGCTTCGAGTCTCCGACGCCCATCATGACGTCGACACCCGTCTCGGGGAGGGACGCCGATATCGCGGCGGCGAGCTCCCCCGCCTTGAGAAGCTCGATCCGCGCGCCCGCACGGCGCACCTCATCGATGAGAGCGCGGTGCCGCTCCCGATCGAGAATCGAAACGGTGAGATCCTCGACGTACACGCGCTTGGCGTCCGCGATGCGGACGAGGTTGTCGAACACCGACGCGTCGAGATCGATCGCGTCCGCCGCCTCGGCTCCCACCGCGATCTTCCGCATGTAGGGAGCGGCGCTCTCGGTGAAGGTCCCCCGCTGCCCCATGGCGATGACCGAGATCGAATTCGACTGGCCGTCGGCGAGCGCTTCGATGCAATCGACGGGATCGAGCACGACGTCGAACGACGCCTCTCCGCCGGCGCCGATCATGTCCCCGACGCACAGCTTCGAGGTTTCGTTGATCCGCTCCTCGCCGATGATGATGCGGCCGGATACCTTCACGCCCCTGAAGGCGAGATCCATCGCCTCGACGGCGGCGGCGTCGGCGATCGCGGGATTTCCCTTGCCGAAAAAGCGGGCGGACGCGAGCGCGGCGGCCTCCGTGATCCTCACGAGCTCGAGGGCGAGGTTACGGTCCAAGCGGATGTTCCTCCGGGTGTGCGCGCGCTACTGCTCGGTCCTCTCGAACGGCTCCACGGCGCGGGCGTCGGGCCCGGCGGCTGCCGGCGCCCCTGTGCCCCGGGCCAAGAGCTCGTTGACGTCCTTCGCCATCTGGTATTGATGGATACCGTATACGATGGGCAGCAGCGGATAGGCGAAGAAGGCCGTCAACGGGTAGGCGAAGATCTGTATAATGAAGGTAAGCCAGAACCAGTTCCATTGACCGAGGTAAATGTATCCCACGGGACCGAGAAATATCCAGCTGAAGAAGAAGCCGAGCGCGGCTGCCGCCTTGGGATTCTTCAATTCCTTCGCGGCCTTGATTCTCGTCAGCTCGTGCTTGTAGAGCGAAGACGGGGAATCTTCCCCCCCGACCCGCTTCCCGCAGGAGGCACAGAATTCCGCCGCGCTGTCGATCTCGGTTCCGCAGTGTTTGCAGTACATGGCTTGTTACCTCCGATCCTGGACTCCTCATCCATCAATACGGCTTCCAGCGGAGGATTGTTTCTCCATTCCTGGAGTTATTCTAAATAATATCGGCGCATTGCAAAAGCTTTATTTCCGGGGGGGCTGCTTCTTTTTCGCTTCCTCGAGCCGGTCGAGGTTCGCCCGCGCCGCCACGTTGTCCGGCTCGATCGCCAGG
>JBFYZJ010000076.1:0-7752 GCA_041309565.1 Candidatus Krumholzibacteriota bacterium | reverse complement strand
ATTGTCCACGTCGAGCTTCTGGATCTCTCCCTCGTAGTACTTGATCGACGCGGGGAATTTCTTCATGAATCCGCCGAGCATCGACGGCCAGGCGGATCCGCGGTACGTATTGTAGTCCCGTATGGTGACGACCCAATCGTCGAGGGCGGTCTTGATCTCGTTGATCGACGCCTCCATGTTCCGCATGTTCTCCTGCGAAGTCTCGGCCGCGCGGAGCTGCGGGTACGCCTCGACCTGTATCCTGAACGCCATGGCGGCCTGCACGACACCTGCCCCCGCCTTCGTCAGCTCCTCGGTGTCCTTTCCCTCGGCGGCGGCCTTCTCGAACGCCTCGCGCGCTACGTCGTAGCCGCTGCGCGCCTGCGCGACCGCCTTGTAGGTCTCCGATTCGTGCTCCATGTATTGATTGGCTATTTCCCAGACTCCCTTGATCTTCTCGGTGCAGGTGTTGAGCGCGGCGGAGTAGTGCGACTTGCCCCCCTCCACCATCTGGAACTTCTGGTTGAGCTTGTTCCACACTCCCACGGCCGACGACACGATGGATATCGCCACAATCGCGATGACGATCAAGACCACCGCGACGCCTATCGTCTTCTTCGTCATGTTCCGCTCCTTTCCTCGCTGGTTTCGCTGCTCTGTATCGAACGCAAGACCTCGTCCGTGCGCGCGATCAACGTCGCCACGCCCCGGTCGTAATTGTTGAAATTGAAGTACTCGAGCGCCTCGTCCATGATGGGGCCGTAATCGACCGTCGTGAAGCCGGGCAGCCCCCGCCCGACCGAAACCGTCAGCTTCTCCGGCGCGTCGGGGCGCACGAGCCAGACGAGGCCGTTGTTCCCTCCCTCGGTGCTCAGCCCCGTTTTCCCGAGCCCGAGCCACCGTCCGTAATGGGTGGCCCAGTCCTCGGGTTGCTTGACGCCCTCGATCACGACGACGACCACCTCGGCCACGCCGTCCGTTTTGAGCTTCTGGCAGACGGCGTCCCCCTCGGCGATCGCGGGAGCCGAGAGAACGCCCGCCTTGTCGATCACCCATGACGTCCCGAGCGGCGGAAAGGCGGGATCCCCTTTCGGCACCGCGACGTTCTTGTCGTAGCGATCGGCATTCCGCCCGCACGCCGCCGCGAGCGCCAGCACGAGCAGGATGAACGGCGCGATTTTCCTCATGATCCCTTCCTCCCCCCGCAGGCCGGGCAGGTGTGCTCGAGCTTCCGGGCGCAGCCCGCCCCGCCTCCGCCGGCGCAGGCGCATGCGCATGCGCAGCTCACGCAGGCGCAGGCGCACGACATCGAGGCGCCGCCGAATCCTCCGCCGCCGCTCCCCGACCGCCGGCCTCCGGATCCTCCGCCGCCGGCGCGGCCGCCGGGGATGCCGCCGTAGAAAACCCTCCCGCCGGAGTAGCCCGCCCGCGCGGCGAATATCGCCACAATCATGATGATAACGATGATCGCGACGACGACAAAGACGATGATCCCTTTCGCGGCGGCTCCCGCCCCCGGGGCGCCCTTCAAATTCCGCTTATCCATCCCCGCCGGCACGAGCTCGCGCGGGAACGATATGCGCAGCGAGAATCGCTCGCCCGGATCGAGGCCGTACGCGTTCCATATCATCTCGTCCCCCTCGACGAGGGACGGCTCGGGGGATGCGCTCACGGTCTCGAGGCTCGCGAAGAATTTGACGGCGACGCGCAGCGTATCCGTGGCGGCGCGGTCGTACCATCCGGGCGTGAAATCGAGCCGGTAGCTCTCCTTGTCGGCGTAGAACAGCCCGCGCTGGACGATCGAGAAGGAGACCTCGAAGCTTTCCCCCTCCCGGTAGTCGCGGTCGAGATCGAGACGCACGCCGTTCCATCCGCCGCCGCTCGCGGACTCGGCCACGGTCACCGCTCCCCCCGATCCCGCGATGGCGAAATTCCCGTTCGGCGTGCCCACCGTGATCCATGGGATGTGCCCGCCGGTGACGAGCCATCGCTGATAGTAGTCGATGGCGACCGTGCCGTCCGAACGCGGGGTCAGCGCGATACGGTAGCTCACGATCCGGTACGTTCCCGTGTCTCCCGCGAGGGCATGGCCGAGCGCCCCGCACAGAATCGCCGCGCATATGCCCGCCGCAAGAAGAACCGGCGAAAGCCTCTTCATCGGCCATCCCTCCCTTCGCCCGCGCTCTTTTTCCGCGGGGACGTATCGAGCGGGCATCCGCCTCCGCAGAGCGTTTCGTATTCGCACGCCTTGCACTCGCCGGGAGCGAAGAGGTGCTTGCGCAGCTTCACGCACGTCGGGTGCTTCCAGATCGATGCCCAATCGTCCTTCAGAATATCGCCGACCGATTCGGGCCACGACTGGCACGGGAGCACCGTGCCGTCCGGCTGAACGGTCATGTTATGCGCCGCGGCCGAGCAGGTTTTGACGCCGAGACCGAGATCGAGAGGATTCACGCCTTCGTGGTAGCACGTGGGAGAATACCACTGGAGCGTCATCCCGAGCTTCTCCGCGGATTCGCAGGCCGCAGCGAGCATCGCGGCAAGCTCCGCGTCGTCGAGCCCCTGCTCCTTCTTGTGCTCGACGCCGTGCCCGCTGCAGATCAGCGTGTTGCATGCCGCGTTTTTCACGCCGAATCCGTGGAGCCACTCGATCGTCTTCACGAACGACGGGGCGTTCGCCTTCGTGAGCGTCGTGTTCGTGACGACTTGCAGTCCCGCGTCCATCGCCCGTGCGATTCCCGCGAGTGTCAGCGCGTGGGATCCGTCCGTGCAGGTCACCGCGTCGTGTATCTTCGGATCGTACGATTCGATCGTCACCTGCGCGTAGTCGAGGCTCGCCTCCCGAAGGGGCCGCGCCAGCGCCGCGAGCTTCGTGCCGTTCGTGACGAGCCCCGTGACGAACTCGTCCGCCTGACCGACGAGCTCCACGAGATCGTCCCGCAGGGTCGGCTCGCCGCCGGTGAACACGACCTGCGGAACGCCGACCGCCCAGAGCCTCCCGAGCACCGCGACCCACTCCGCCATGCTCAATTCACGCTCGACGCTTTTTTCGCCGACGTAGCACTTCGGGCATTTCAGGTTGCACCGGTAGGTGATCGCGAGGTCCATGCGCGCGGGCGCGGCCCATGCTCCGTACTGCAGCTCTCGCGCGCCGAGCCCCGCCTCTGCCGGGCAGCCGCCCTCCGCCACGCTCATCAAGGTCCCGAAGAGCCGGTTCAAATCGGCGAGGATGCGATCTCTCGCGACCTTCCTCCGCAGCGGGAATCCACCTCCCGCATGAGCCTCCGCCATCTTGCCTACGACGTAGTCGATCACCGCCTGAGACTCGTCTCCCTCCCCCTGCTGATGGAGCCACATGGCGTCGATGAGGTGCGAGACGAACTCGGCGGCCGTTCGATCGAGAACGATCGGCGGCTGGCGGCCGTCGATCCAGAGGAAATTGTCCTTCGTCGGATCCTTGCGCCGGAGATGGAACCGGTGCCCGTTTATCGTGGCGTGCTGCACGCCGTCATCCCGGAATTGAGGCTTTCTCTCCACCGAAATCTCCCGTTTCATGCCGAAGCCCCCCTGCGTTCGCTTCCCATGGGGACGAATGCTATCCCAAATCGCCCGCCGTGTAAACCATTACGGACGCCTTGACCGGGCCCCGAAATTCCTCTATCGTCGGATTTCTTGAACGACCGCAAACCGGGAGGTGCCGCTATGAAGATACGCGTGTTGGTCATGACGCTCCTCATGCTCGCATTCGCCGGCTCCGCGCTGGCGCAGGGATACGACGCCCTCGTGCGCCAGGCCGAGGCGAAGATCGTGGCCAAGCAGTGGGAGGAGGCGATCGCCCTCTACGAAAAGGCGTTCGCCACGGGCGAGTTCAATTACAACGATTTCTACAACGCGGCCTGCGCGAGCGCCCTCCTCGGCAGAACGGACGCGGCCTTTTCGTATCTCACGAAGGCCGTCGACACGGGCTTCATCGAGAAGGATCAGTTGAATCAGGATCCCGATCTCGAAAGCCTCCGGGCCGACGCGCGGTGGCGAACCCTCGCGGCGGCGCTCGACCGGAATCTGGAGGCGGTCGAGAAATCGTTTCCGGAGAACCGTCCCGCCGGGCCGGTGATCGAGCTCCCGGCGCCGCGATTCGAGGGGACCGTATCCGTCGAGGCGGCGCTGAAGGGCCGGCGGTCGATCCGCTCGTACGCCGCGAACCCGCTGACGCTCGCCGAGGTCTCACAGCTCCTCTGGGCGGCGTACGGAATCACGATGACGCGCGAGGGCGCGCCGGCATTTCTCCGCGGCGGCCTTCGCACCGCGCCGTCCGCGGGAGCGCGCTATCCGCTCGATCTCTACCTCGCCGCGTTCAACGTGACGGGGCTCCCCGCCGGCATCTACTGGTACGATTCGGAGAAGCACCGGCTCATGCGGGTCGTCGAGGGGGACCAGCGCAAAGCGGTGAGCGAGGCCGCCTTCAATCAAGGAATGTTCCAGACCGCCTCCGCGGCGATCGTCTATTCGGCCGTGTATGAGCGAAACATGGTGAAATACGGCCAGCGCGGGCGCGACCGGTACGTCTGCATGGACATCGGCCACTCGGCAGAAAACGTGTACCTCCAGGCGTACGCGCTCAAGATCGGCACGGTCGCCGTCGGCGCGTTCACAGACCTTTGGCTGAAGAAGGCGTGCGGCATGACCCGGCCCGAGGAGCCGCTCTACATCATGCCGCTGGGAAAGATCGAATAATCAGGGAGCCGCCCGGCGCCTCGAGAGGATTCGAGGCGCCGGAGCGTGATGCCTACTCCCGCCGCAGCTCGCGCAGCATTGTTCTCGGATTCTCCTGCGAGGGATCGATGGCGAGCGCCCGCTCGTAGCTCTCGATTGCTTGGTCCTTTTTCCCGGCCTTCATGAGCGCCTCGCCGTAGCTGTCGAACGAGTTCCAGTCCTCCGGATATTCCTCGGCGTTGAGCTGCAGCACGCGGAGCGCGTCGTCGACAAGACCGCCGCCCAGCAGATCGTAGCCTGCCTTGTTCAACGTTCCCATGCTGTAATAATACCGGTTGTCGAAGTTGTCGTTCGTGATCGCGCGGTAGCGATCGATCGCGGCCTCGATTCCTCCCTGCCCATAGGCGGCCTCCAGCTGCCCCGCTATCTTCTCCGTCTTGACCGCGCAGAGCGCCTGCAGCGTATCGCGCGGCAGCCAGCGCCCCGCGACCATGACGCCGAGAGGATCGCGCGCGTTGCCGACGTCTTCGAGAGGATTCTTCTCGAGGAGAACGAGATCGGCGCGCTTGCCGGTCTCGATCGTGCCGAAATCGTTCCGGCCCGTCATCCGCCCGGCTACCTCGCCGGCCCGCCGCGTGGCGAGCGAGATCGCCTCATACGGACTGAATCCGTTCTCGACGATCAGACGCAGCTCGTCATGCACGGAGAAACCGGGCACGAGCGAAAGATACGTGGGCCCCACATCGGTGCCGAGGACGAGCGGGGCACCCTGCTTCTTGAGCTCCTTGAGCAGCATGTTCTGGAGCTCGTACACGAGGACCCACGCGCGCTCCTCCCCCTTGACGACCATCTGCTGATGCTTGTCCGCGCCATCGGCGACATCCTTCCAGAAGCTCGGCGCGACGTACTTCGCGTGCGGAGCCGCCTTGATCTTCTCGAGGTCGAGAAGCTTGTTCATCGTGTCTTCGTGGATGAACACCGTCGTCGTGAGCGCGATATCCTTGCCTTTGAACTTCGCCACGGTTTTCTCCACGCGATCGCCGTAAGCGGCCCTGATCTCCCCGGCGGAGGCGTTCAGAAACGGCTTCGCGGCCGCGTGAAACGCTTCGAGCAGCGCGCGCTCGAAGGTCTCGTTGTCGACGACCGTGCCGAAGTCGATATCGATCAGCTCGAATATCATGAGCTCCTCAATGTGCGAGAGCTCGTTCATGCCGCCGGCGAGAACTCCGTCCAGGCCCACGAGGCTTGGAATATGGCCGAGGGTGTACCACCCGAGCTCCTTCGATTTCTGCATGACGGTGTCGAAGCCGGCCTGCGTGAAGAACGAGTTGACCTTGAGGCAATCGTACCCGAGAGGCCGCTGGCCCGCCACGAGGCCGGCGATGTCCTTTTCGTTGCCCCAGATGGTATATGCCACGAGCATGTTGGGGCCGAGACGCTTTCCCGATTCGACCTCGCGGCGATAGTGCAGCACCGAGGGAGGAGAGCCCTGCGCGAGGTCGCGGATCGTCGTCACTCCGTTCGCGAGGAAGAGATTGAAAAAGGGGTATTCGAACATCGCGTCGTTCAGATGCGTATGCATGTCGGCGAGCCCGGGCATCAGATACTTTTCGGCGCCGTCGATCACGAGCGCATCGGGCGGAATAGCGATCTTCTTCGTCGGCCCGATCTTCGAGATCTTCCCGTCGACGACGATCACCGTCTGTCCGGAAATCACCTTGTCCACGGTCATCGGCACGAGATTGACGTTCTTGATCGCGGCGATCTCCGCGGCGACCGGCTGACTGAAGACGAGCAGAAGTGCGATGGAGACGGAAAAGAACACCGTTTTCATATGGTCCTCCCGTTGGGTGGTGTCAGTTATTGTACGGGGACAAAACGGCAAAGTTCCAGCGGCGCGGCTTTGGAATTCTCAGCGATTCCCGCGGGCGGCATACGTGAAATGCGCAAAGTACTTCTTCCAAGAGACTTCCGTCGACTTGAATTCGTTCGCGCCGCAGAAGTAATCGACCAGGGCTTCGCGCATGCGGGCGATTTCCTTCAGATGAGATCGTTCCAGGGAATATTCGAGGGAAAGATCGATCAGCTCGAGCGCTCGCTCAAACGCTTTCTGACTGTAATCAGCGTTGTTCTTCTCCCGCCACCTCAGGGCGCGCTCAACCTCTCCGCCGATGTTCGCCATTCGCTCGGAGAGCGGCAACTCCTTCCAGCGCCCCGCCGCGAGATCCCGATGCTGGTATGTCACCGCGCGACCCTCTTTGAAACCACCTGAATGATCCTCCGGCGGATCTCCGCGCTCTCGACGCCGCGGCTTCTATTCCCCTGAGACGGGCGCATATTGATCATGGAATCGAATTCGACGAAGTCGTCCCCCTTCATCTCGGGATACAGGTTGATACCCCAGAGGCTCTGTTGCTTCGATCCGTCTTCGAGCAGCAGGGCCTCCAGATCCGAATGGAGCTCTCCGTCGACCGCGAGAACCTCTCTGTCGACATCGACGACGGCCTTGACCATGGTGCCGAACATGCCGGCGGCCATTCGCTCGAGCTCGCCCAAACTTACGTGCCCCTCGATTATCTTCATGATGCTCCTGCTCCCGCCCACGAAAGGATTTCTGACGATTATAGGGGAATGCCGCGTCTTCGCAAGGGCTAATCCGGGAGAGAGGTCTTCGATCGGCGGGCGGCCTTCCGCCAACTACCTGGCCGCTCGTGCGGCGAGCCTGCGGCCGATCTCTTCGACGGCATTCCGCTCGGATTCCTCGATCTTGCCGCGGCCGATCTTCCCCTTGATGCCGCCCATGCCGACCGTCCGCGTATAAGCGATGTAGTGGAACGCGAGCCCGTCCGGGAGCCGCACGAAGGTCTTGAGGCTCTCCTTGAAAAAGACGCTCTGATAGCCGCCGCCCCCCGTGTTTCTCACCGTCCGGGCGTGCTGGACGGAGATATCGTCGAGATGCAGCTCCTCGACGCGGTCGCAGCACTTGACGGGATCGAGCACCAGCTGCACGCCGCCCATCTCGATGCAGACTTCCTCCCTCTCGTTCCAGACGGTCTTGAG
>JBFYZJ010000075.1:0-3690 GCA_041309565.1 Candidatus Krumholzibacteriota bacterium | reverse complement strand
GAAGCTCGTCGACGTCGAGTACCAGTTCGACGGCAACAAGATCACCTTCTACTTCACCTCCGAGGGGCGGATCGATTTCCGGGAGCTCGTGAAGGACCTCGCCGGCGTGTTCCGCACCCGCATCGATCTCCGGCAGATCGGCGTGCGCGACGAGGCGCGCCGCTTCGACGGGATGGGGATGTGCGGGCGGCGCCTCTGCTGCGCGACGTTCCTCAAGGACTTCGAGCCGGTGACCCTCAAGATGGCGAAGGATCAGAACCTGCCGCTCACGCCGTCCAAGATCTCGGGGGCGTGCGGGCGGCTCATGTGCTGCCTCGATTACGAGCTCGATTATTACAAGGATCTCACGAAGGACATCCCGAAGATCGGGAGCAAGATCAGGGTCTTCGGCGGCGAGCACCGCATCGAGAAGGTCGACATTTTCAACCGGACCGTGATCCTGAGCGACGCGGAGAAGAATCAGGTGGAGGTCAAGCTCGAGGTGCTGCAGGAGGAGCTGCGCAAGGAGCCCGCGCCGGCGAAGAGCGACAGGGACGCCCCGGCGGAGAAGCCTGCCGCGCCCGCGAAGGGGGAGCCGCACGGCAGGCAGGACCGGCGCGGTCCGGGCGACCGGAGCGGCCGGGGCTTCCGGAACGATCGAGGCGGGAAGGAGCGGCCCCCGGGCCGGTAATGGACACGAAGCGATTCTACATAACGACGGCGATCGATTACGTGAATCAGAAGCCGCACCTCGGCACCGCGTACGAGAAGATCGGGGCCGACTGCATGGCGCGCTACAAGCGCCTCGCCGGATTCGACGTCCATTTCCTCATGGGGAACGACGAGCACAGCACGAACGTCGAACGGGAGGCGCGCGCCCGCGGGCTCGATCCCTTCGACTACTGCCGCTCGATGTCGAAGGAATTTCAGGGGGCCTGGAAGGCGCTCGACATCTCGTACGACGACTTCATCCACACGACGGAGGATCGCCACATCGTCTCCGTGAAGACGCTCTTCGAGCGGATCCATGCGAACGGCTACATCTATAAAGGAAAGTACGAGGGCTTCTACTGCGAGTCGTGCGAGGAGTTCATAATCGAGAAGGATCTCGTCGACGGGCTCTGCCCGCGCCACAAGCTCCCGCCGAAGACGATCAGCGAGGACAACTGGTTCTTCGCCCTGTCGAAGTTCCAGCAGCCGCTCCTCGATCACTTCGAGAAGAACCCCGAGTTCGTGCGGCCGCAGATCCGCTTCAACGAGGTCATCAACGTCATCAAGGGCGGGCTCGACGACATCTCGATCTCGCGCGCCGGCAAGGCGTGGGGGATTCCGCTCCCGATCGACGAGACGCACGTGATCTACGTATGGTTCGACGCACTCACGAACTACATCTCGGCGCTCGGCTTCGGCGGCCCGGACACGGCGTCGTTCGACCGCTGGTGGCCCGCCGACGTGCACGTGATCGGCAAGGACATCACGCGCTTCCACTGCATCATCTGGCCGGCGATGCTCATGGCGGGGGGCGTGGCGCCGCCGCGCTCGGTCTTCGCCCACGGATTCATCTCGCTCGCCGGCGAGAAGATGTCGAAGACCCGCGGCAACATCATCGATCCGATGCGGATGGCCGAGGCGTTCGGTTCGGACGCGCTGCGCTACCTGCTGCTCCGCGAGGTGCCCTTCGACCGCGACGGCGACATCACGGCCGAGGTCTTCCTCAACCGCTACAACGCGGACCTCGCGAACGACATCGGCAACCTCTTCAGCCGCACCGTCACGATGATCTCGAAGTATCTCGGCGGCGCGGTCGAGGCGAAGCCGCTCGGGACGGAGCACGAGCTGTACGCGGAGCTCGTGCGCGCGCTCGAGGCCTATCGCGGATACATGGACCGCATGGAGTTCTCCCGCGCCCTCGGCGCCTACTGGTCGGTCATCCAGCGGGCGAACCGGTTCATCGAGGAGAAGCGCCCCTGGGACCTCGCCAAGGATCCGGCGAAGCGCGGCGAGCTCGAGGAGATGTTCCGCGAGCTCCTCGCCGTGCTCAGGACCTCGGGCGTCGTGCTCCTGCCGTTCATGCCCCGCAAGATGGCGGAGATGCTCGCCCAGCTCGGGGCGGCGAAGCTCACGTTGTGCGATCTGCCGGAGAAGGCGGCGGGCGCGAGCGCGCTCGCGCAGCCCGTGCCGCTCTTCCCGCGCATCAAGGTGGACAGCGCCGATCTCCTGAAGGGTTGATTCGCGCATGCTCGTCGACTCCCACGTCCATCTCGACATGCAGCAGTTCAGGAACGACCTCGACGACGTCGTCGAGCGGGCCCGCGCCGCAGGCGTGCGCGAGATGCTGCAGGTCTGCTACGACGCGCGATCGATCGACGCGACGATCGCGCTCACGGAGCGCTTCGACGCCGTGTACGGCGCGCTCGGCATCCATCCGCACGACGCGAAGGAATGGAACGAATGGATCGAGCGGAAGATCCGCGAGGGGCTCTTCCGCGACAAGATCGTCGCCGTCGGCGAGATCGGCCTCGACTACTACCGCGACCTTTCGCCCCGCGAGCGGCAGCGCGAGGTCTTCCGGCGTCAGATCCGGATCGCGCTCGAGCACAAGAAGCCGATCGTGGTGCACTCCCGCGAGGCGTTCGACGATACGATCGACATCCTCCGCGAGGAGGGGGCCTCGGCCGTGGGGGGCATCTTCCACGCCTTCCCCGGCGGGATCGAGGATGCGCGCGAGGCGATCCGGCTCGGCTTCCTCATCGGCATCGGCGGGCCGCTCACGTACAAGAGCTCGCGGCTGCCCGCCGTCGCGAAGGTGCTCCCGTCGTCGGCTTTCGTCCTCGAGACGGACTGTCCCTACCTTCCGCCGGAGCCGCACCGCGGCACGCGCAACGAGCCCTTCCGCGTGACGCTCGTCCGCGACCGGCTCGCCATGATCCGGGGCGTCGAGCCCGAGGACATCGAACGCGCTTCGGGGGTCAGCTATCAGCGGCTCATCAACAAGAAGAAGAACATCCCCGGCGTCGTCGCGTACTCCTTCAAGAGAAACATCTATATCAACGTCACGCGCGCCTGCACGAACGACTGCGTCTTCTGTCTCCGGAACCGCCGCGACAACTTCCTCTACGGCTACAACCTCAATCTCGCCGTCGACTCGACGGCGTCGCAGATGGCCGATGCCGCCTCCGCCATCGCGCGGGAGAAGAAGCATGGGGAGATCGTCTTCTGCGGTTACGGCGAGCCGACGTGCCGCCTCGATGACGCGCTCGCCGCGGCCCGCGCGCTGAAATCCCTCGGGCTTCCGCTGCGGCTCGACACGAACGGCCACGGAAACGCGATAAACCGCCGCGACATCGTGCCGGAGCTCGCCGGGGTCTTCGACGCCGTCTCGGTCAGCCTCAACGCGCACGACCGCGCTTCCTACGTGAAGCTCTGCCGCCCGGACGCCGGGGAGAAGACATTCGACGCCGTGGTCGACTTCATCAAGCGCGCGGCGGCATCGCCGATGGCGTGCACCGTGACCGTGCTCGATTATCCGGGCGTGGACGTCGAGGCGTGCCGACGGCTCGTCGCGACGATTCCGCGCGCGAAGTTCCGTGTGAGGACGTATTACCTGGAGTGACGCCGTGCTTCCCGCCAAGAAAGGACTCGGGCAGAATTTTCTCACGGCGGAGCCGGTGGCCCGGAGGATCGCGGAGGCGATCACCCCGGGGCCCGGGG
>JBFYZJ010000074.1:0-4951 GCA_041309565.1 Candidatus Krumholzibacteriota bacterium | reverse complement strand
ATCCCACCATTGCCCGATGGGCCTGTATCTATATAATAGAAAAAGAATTACGCACGAAAGTGCCAGAAAATAGGTGACGAACGGCCGCTTCCGCGCCCCGACGTCGAGCCCGATGGGGATGTAATAGAAAAAGTACATGCTCCCCCTTGATTCAGAAGATCATCGGGGAGCGTGCAAGTAACAGACCAGAACGGGGATAAAAAGAAGGGGGGCCCGAGCGGGCCCCCCGTGCGATCGAACGTCGCTCCGGCTCTTTCTAGAAGTGGTACGTAGCGGACAGCATGTACACCGGAGGACCGTCGTGGTTGTTCTGGTAGCCGGTCAGCCAGTAGCCGATCCGGAACGGCAGGTTGTTGTTGACGACCGCGTCGATGTCGAAGTCGCCGACATGGAATCCAAGACCCATCCAGTAATTGAAGTCGCTGAAGCTGTACTCACAGACTGTCTTGACTTCCTCGGTATCGTCATCGTCGTCCGAGCCATACTGGTGCGTGTAGCTCTCGGTGGTCTCGGTCTTGTAGAAACTCTTCACGCCGCCGATTCGGAACGTGAGCCAATCCCGCACGTCGCTTTCGAGAGCGAGGCGGAACGCCGGCAGAACCGTGTAGGTCTGCTCGACAGTCCTGCCCCAGTTCCAGGGATCATTGTATTGGTGAACGAAATCACTGGCCGGAGGATCCGACTGCTCCAAGCTCTGGTACCCGTACGGCTCGACCGCGAAGAGGAGCAGGTTGTTCTCGTTGACCTTGATGTTCGCACCGAGGCCGAAGAGGAACTCCGTGCCCTTCACGCCGTAGTGGACGTCCTTCCACGAGAGCGTATCCGTCGAGTAATAGCGGCTGAAGACCCTCGACGAGTCGCTGTCGAGGCTGAAATCGAAGGTGCCGAAGTTCACGTAGGGCACCCACGTGATCATCTCGTTCCACTCGTAGAACATGCGGCCGCGGAAGTTCATCATCTTGTTGGCGTCAGCGGTGATCTCGCCCCAGCCGTAGTAATGATCGTAGTAGTAATTCTCCTCGGTGATCGTCGCCCCCGCCCACTTGTAGTCGAAGGCGAGGTCGGCGTACATCTTCTCGCCGATGTCGAAGCGCACGCCGGCGCCGATCGTCGTGTACGACATCTGATAATCATCGAGATACGCTTCCGTCGTATCGGGATCGGTGTAGGTGTAGCGGTAATCGCACATCTGATGGCCGTCGGACCTTCCGAAGAACAGGCCGAAGGAGAGCTTCTCCATCGCGTAGCCGTACATGACCTGCCACTTGCTCGGGAGGCTCTCCGAATACGGCTCGTCGTAGTAGTCCCAGCCCCAGTAGCCGGAGTTCAACGTCGCGCCGTAGTAGCTGAAGAACATCGCGAGCGTTCCGTACTTGCCCTCGGAACCGAGCGCGTACGAGGCGCCGATGTACGCGTTGCTCGAGGATCCGTTATCGGCGGGCGCGCCGAGGTAGTAGTAGTAGTCGTAGTAGTCGAGGCCGATCCACACCGTGTTGCTGTAGGACGGAAGCGTGCCGTACCACGTGAAGATGTTGAAGTCATCCTCGATGTACGGGCCGACGCTTCCGAGGGCTATCTGCCGCGCGTCGGTCGCGAGGACCGGGACGGCGAGGGCGACCACGAAGAGCGCCGAGAGAAGAATTGCGAATGCCTTTTTCATTACAAACCCCCTGTCAGAAATCTCCCTTGCGGGAAAAACCTTCAGGATCCTTTCTATATTACCGCAAACGCGAGCGGATGAGTTTCCTGGTTTCTCCTTCATCATCGCTGCGCCTTAAGAGGCGCTCACGTCTCTCTCTTGGCTTTCCCCCTTTCTTGATATGGCATCAAGCTGTTGGTACTTGCAGCACCGCCGCAAGCCCGCTTCTCATAACCTCGTCAACTGGTATAATCCCGTACCAAGTTTTTCCGGCGACCCCCTCTCAATGAACCTCCAAGCCTCTTGATTTTTTGGGCGTTAACTTAAAGGCACCTGAAAGTCTTGTCAATATTTTTTTATCGCAAATCAAAATATTTTATCGCCGCGCCGAATGCGCCACCGAGCCCCCCTTTTCGACGACGCCATTATTAGCGCAGAACGTCCCGGGCGAAAAGAAGTATTTTCGAGAATTTTTCGTCGAAGCGTTCGTCGCCGGTCCGCAGGCTGTTGATTCTCACCTCGCCGCTCGAATGGATGAAGAGATCGCCCCCCATGCTGATCGCCACATGGGTGACGCGCCCCCCTTCGCCGAAGAAGAGGAGATCCCCCGGCGCGAGGCGCGCGACGTCTTCCTTCGGCACGGGATCGCCGACAAGCGCCTGCATATCCGAGTCGCGGGGAAGGGAGATTCCCTCCATGAGAAACACGCGCTGCACGAGCCCCGAGCAATCGAAGCCTTTCGGCGTCGTCCCGCCCCAGAGATACGGGATTCCCACGAAGCGCTTCGCGCGCTCGACGAGGCGCTCGCGATCGGGCGCTCCGGACCCGGGCCGCTCGGCAAGGAGATCCTCCCGCATGAACCCGCTCTTCCCGCCGGGGAGGGAGACGGCGCGATATCCGTCGGCCGGAGGCCCCGCAACGATCCGCGTGCCCGCAACCGCTTCCGAAACGGGAAGGCTCCCCTCGGAGGGGGCGGAGAGCACGTAGGCGACATTGGCCGCGACGACGGCGTTCGCGGCCGCCGTATACGCGGCGATCTCCCCCGCATCCGTCGCGCGGACGTACCACGAACGCACCCATCCGTGATAATCGTCCCCGAGGCGCACGAAGTGCCAATCCCCCTCCGCTTTGAGCGGATACGCCGCATCCCCCATGACGAGCTGCGTGAGAAGCTCGGCGGCGTGCGCCCCTTCGCGTCTCACGTCCGCCACGCTCGAGGTGACCCACAGCGGCCGGGCCGTCCCCGGCGCGAGCAGCGTGAACCGCACCGTCGTTCCGCTCGACGACGCTCGTCTCGCGCGCCCCTCCTCGTCGCGCTCGAGGGCGAATCCCGCGAGCCGGTCAGGGAGGGCGCGCAGCACTTCGTCGCGGCTCAACTCGAGCTCGAAGGCGCCCGTCTCGAGCGGCACGAGCTTCGAGTAGCTCCGGCGCCAGTCGAGGCCGCACGCGCTTTCGGCGGCGGAAACGGCTTCGCACAGGCGCTGCAAGGCGTTATCCATCGATGGGCTCCCTTCGATCGTGTCGCGTGCCGGCGGCGGCGGACGCTCCCGCGAGCTCCGGCGAGAGACGGGGATTCAGGGCGTCCCGCAGGCCGTCGCCGATCAGGTTGAGCGAGCAGACGGCGAGGGTGAGAAAAAGCCCGGGAAAGAACGAGAGCCAGGGCGCGGTCCGCATGAAAGCGATGCCGCCGGAGATCATCCCGCCCCAGCTCGGCGCGGGGGGCTGGACGCCGAGCCCGAGGAAGCTCAAGGACGCCTCGGCCATGATCGTCATCCCGAGGCCGAGCGTATAGACGACGAGGACGCTCGCGAGGCACTGCGGCAGGATATGGCGGAGCAGGATCACGGCGTGGTTCGCTCCCGAGGCCCGCGCCGCCTGCACGTACTCGCGCTCCTTCACCGAGAGCACCTCGGCGCGCACGAGCCGCGCCACCGAGGCCCATCCGACGACCCCGAGCGTGACGAACAGAGACACGATGCCGGGCGAAACGACGGCGATGATCGCGATGAGGAGGAGCAGCGTCGGATACGCGAAGGTGATGTCCGCCAGGCGCATGAGCACCGCGTCGAGGCGGCCGCCGAAGTATCCCGCGAGGGCGCCGAGGGCGAGCCCGATGAGGAGCGATATGGTGCGCGCGAGAAAGCCGACGCCGAGCGAGATCCGCGATCCGTGCACGATCCGCGACAGCACGTCGCGCCCGAACGGATCGGTGCCGAAGGGATGGCGGACGGACGGGCGCTCGAGCGCCGCGTCGAGATCGATCGCCTCCGGGGGCGCGGGAGCGATCGCCTCCGCGAGGATCGCGGCCGCCAGCAGCGCGGCGAAGATGACGAGCCCGGCCGCCGCCGCGCGCGACCGCGCGAACCGCCGCCAGAATCCTCCTCCCCGCCTCATCGCTTGCCCCCTTCCGGCCTGATCCGCGGATCGATTGCGCCGTAGCTCAGGTCGACGGCGAGATTCACGAGCACGAACAGCACCGCCATGAAGAGCACCGCCCCCTGGATCACCGGGAAATCACGCTTGAGGATCGCCTGCACGATGAACCGCCCGAGCCCGGGCCATCCGAAAACGGACTCGGTCAGCACGGAGCCGCTCAGGTAACCGCCGAAGTCCGCCCCGGCGATCGTGATGACGGGAATGAGCGCGTTCCGGAGCACATGCTTGCCGAGGACGATCCGTTCGCCGAGCCCCTTCGCGCGCGCCGTCCGCACGTAATCCTCCCCGAGCGCGTCGAGAACGCCCGAGCGCGTCACGCGGGCGATCGTCGCCATCGACGCGAAGGAAAGCGTGAGCGCGGGAAGAATCAGGTGGCGGATCGAGCCGCCGCCGTACCCGGACGGCGGCAGCACGCGGAGCGTGATCGCGAAAACGTAGATGAGAAGCAGCCCGAGCCAGAACACGGGCATCGAGACGCCCACGAGCGAGAACGTCATGAGGAACCGGGAAACCGCCGGGTGCCGGTTCCAGGCTGCGACCGCCCCGATCGCCACGCCCCCCGCGATCGCGATTCCCATCGCGCTCAGGGCGAGCGCGAGCGTTCGCGGAAACCGCTCCCGTATCGCTTCGGCGACGGGGCGCCTCGTCACGAACGAGGTCCCCAGATCGAAGCGAGCGAGGCGGCCGAGAAAATCGACGTACTGGACGGCGAGCGGCCGGTCGAGCCCGAGTTCCGCGCGCATCCGGTCGAGCGTCTCTTCGTCGTAGCGCTCCCCGGCGAGCGCCCGCACCGGGTCCCCCGGCACGACGTACATGAGGAGGAAGGTGAGCGTCGCCACGCCGAAGAGAATCGGCACGAGCATCAAATTGATGCTC
>JBFYZJ010000073.1:0-5124 GCA_041309565.1 Candidatus Krumholzibacteriota bacterium | reverse complement strand
GCCCGCTCGCAGAAATCGAAGACGTCCGTGAACGGCCCCGCGGCTCGCGCGTCGACGACCGACTGGATCGCCTGGACGCCCACGTTCTTGATCGCCGCGAGCCCGTACGTGATCTCCCCGTTGGCGAGGCCGAAGCCGACCCCGCCGGCGTTGACGTCGGGCGGATGGACGGCGATCCCGAGGCTCCGGCATTCGTCGAGCAGCACCATGAGCCGGTCGGTGTCCGCCATATCGCACGTCATCGTGGCGGCCATGAAGGCCGCGGGGTGGCGCGCCTTGAGATAGGCGGTCTGCATCGTGATGACGGCGTATGCCGCCGAGTGGGACTTGTTGAAACCGTAGCCGGAGAAGTAATTCATCAGATCGAAGATCTTAGCCGCTTTCTTCTTCGTGAGCCCCCGTTCGACCGCCCCGTCGATGAACCGCGCGCGCTGCTTCTCCATTTCTTCCTTCTTCTTCTTCCCCATCGCGCGCCGCAGGATATCGGCCTGGCCGAGCGTGAAGCCCGCGAGCTCGCTCGCGATTCTCATAACCTGTTCCTGGTAGAGGATGACGCCGTACGTCTCGGCGAGGATCGGCTCGAGCCGCGGGTCCTCGTAGGTGATGGGCTTGCGGCCGTGCTTGCACTCGATGAAGTCCGCGACCATGCCGCTCCCGAGCGGGCCCGGGCGGTACAGCGCGTTGATGGCGATGACTTCCTCGAACTTCGTCGGAGCGATCTTCCTGAGCACGTCACGCATGCCGGCGCTCTCGACCTGGAAGATGCCGACCGTCCGTCCCTGCCGGAACAGCTCGAACGTAGCGTCGTCGTCGAACGGTATCGCGTCCGGTTCGATCCGCACCCCTTCGTGCCGCTCGATGAGCTCGATCGAGTTCTTGATCTGCGACAGCGTCTTGAGCCCGAGGATGTCTATCTTCAGCACGCCGAGTTCCTCGAGGATCTTCATCTCGTATTGGGTCGTGACCTCCCCCTTGTTCGACCGGAAGAGCGGCACGTAGTCGGTAAGCTTCGTCGGCGTGATGACGATCCCCGCCGCGTGCGTCGAGGCGTGCCGGGCGAGCCCTTCGAGGGAAAACGACAGGTCGATGAGCTTCTTGACCGTCTCGTCATCCTTGTAGAGCGCGTCGAGCTCGGGAACCGTCTCGAGCGCCTTCGCGAGCGTCGTGCCGACCTGAGCGGGAATCATCTTCGCGAGCTTGTCGACCTCGCCGTAGGGAACCTTGAGCACGCGCCCCACGTCGCGGACGACCGCCCGCGCCGCCATGCGCCCGAAGGTGATGATCTGGCACACGTTTTCCGCCCCGTACCGGCCGATGACGTACTCGATGATCTCCTGCCGCCGCTCGTCGCAGAAATCGACGTCGATGTCCGGCATGGAGACGCGCTCGGGATTGAGGAGGCGCTCGAAGATGAGCCCGTTCTCGATCGGATTGATCGACGTGATGCCGAGCACGTAGCAGACGAGACTCCCCGCCCCGGATCCCCTCCCGGGCCCGACGGGGATGTTCCGTTCCCGCGCCGCGTTCACGATGTCCCAGACGACGAGAAAATAGCCGTCGAAATCCATCCGCGATATCACGTCGAGCTCGTAGCGGATGCGCCGCAGAATATCGTCGTTCACCGCCGCGACGCGTTTCGGGAGATTTTCCATGACGATGTGCTCGAGGTAATCGTGGGCGCTCGCGAAGCCGTGCGGGAGCGGAAACCGCGGAAGATGCGTGCCGCTCTTGCCGAGCTTGAAATCGCACTTCTCGGCGATTTCGACGGTCGCTTCGAGGGCGCCCGCGTGCTCGGGGAAGAGCGCCGCCATCTGCTGCGGAGTCTTGAAATAGGTTTCGGGATGGGAGCGGAGCACGCGCGCCGCGTCGTCGAGGTCCTTGCCGGTCTGCAGGCAGAGGAGCACATCGTGCGCGTCGTGGTCTTCGGCCTTGAGAAAATGGCAGTCGTTCGTCGCGACGAGTGGAATCCCGGTCTCCGCGGAGAGCTTGGTCATTCTCGGGATCAGGGCGATCTCGTCGGGAATGCCGTGATTCTGTATTTCGAGATAGAAGCACCCGGGACCGAGAATCGAGGAGAGCCGCTCCGCGAGCGCGCGGGCCTCGCTCCATTTGTCGGCCCGGAGCAGCCTCGCGATCCCCCCCTGGAGGCAGCCGCTCATGCCGATCAGCCCCTTCGAGCGCCCGGCGAGGAGATCGAGATCGATGCGGGGACGATAGTAGAAACCTTCGACGTAGGCGATGGAGGACAGCTCGATCAGGTTCCGGTACCCCTCGCCGTTCTTGACGAGGAGCGTCAGGTGATCGTTGCGGTATTGCCCCGCGGTGCGGCCTCGCTCCTTGATCGTGCCCTCGGCGAGATACGTCTCCATGCCGAGGATCGGCTTGACGCCGGCCTCCTCGGCGGCTTTGAGGAACGGGATCGCGCCGAAGAGGTTCCCGTGATCGGTGAGCGCGACGGCGCGCATGTCCATGCCCTTCGCCGCCTCGACGAGATCCTTGACCCGGATCGCGCCGTCGAGGAGACTGTACTCCGAATGGTTGTGCAGATGCACGAAGCGCGGGCCAGACATGCCGCCACCCTCCTCCGGAACGCTATTCTATCACAAGAACGAACTCCGCCGCATTTCTATTTCCCGCGCGATCGGCGATCTCGACGCGGAGCCGCGCGGGCCCCGCGGGATACGACGAGGGGATGGGGATGGCGAGCCTCGACCGGTATCCGTCGTACTCGCATACGACGCGCTCCCCGTTCAACACGGCCGTCGCCGACTCGGCGTCGATGCCGGACCCGCCGTCGAGAACGGGCACGTAGTAGAGCTTGCCTTTGAAAAAGCCGCTCCCCGGCGCCCGGCGGGTGAACGCGAGGCGCTTCAGGGCCGGCGCGGTCGAATCGGCGAACACGGCGTACACGCCCGGCCGCGCGACGTCGACGAAGCTTCCGTCGCGCCCGGGAACGCCGACACAGCGCCATCCCGACTTTCCGTTCCATCGGTACAGGCCCGCCGCGCGCCCCGCGTCGAAGCCGCACTTGAGCGGCCCGGCGAATCCCTCGACCGGAAACGCGAGGGAGAACGGCGCGGCGAGCGGCACGAGCCCGGGGGATATCCTCCCCGGATCAGGCGCTTCCCGCACGAGGATCGGCGCGGCGCCGCGCACCGAGGGAGCATCGAGCCGGATCATGAGACCCTCGCCGGAGTCGAACGACGCGGAAGCTCCGGAGCCGAACACGAAGATGTGCAGCGCCCGCACGCACTCGAACGGATAGCCGCGGTGATCCATGCCGCGCACGGTGAATATGTTCACGCCGCTCGCCAGCCGCGAAACCGGCGCGAAGGCGAGATACTCCCGGCGCCCTGCGCGCAGGACGACGAGTGAATCTCCGCGCGCGTCCCCCGCCCGGCGAACGCACGGCAGCCCCGCGAGCGGCCGGTCGGCCCGGATCCGCAGAAAGAGCCCCTCCCTCCGGATCTCGGGAACCGCTTCGCAGAAAACGCTGTCGCGCTCGGCGCGCGGGTCCGGAAAAGCGAAAAACCGCTCCGCCGAATCCCCACGGATGTTTTCGGCGACGCACCGGTACAGCGCGTCGTGCTCGAATGCGGCGCTCGCGGCCAGCGAGCCGGACGAGTCCCCCGCGATGAATCGCCATGTCTCTCCTCCGTCCACGGAGACATCCAGATTCACCGTGACCGCTCCCCCATCGGGATCGAGGGCGTCGATTTCGATGCGCCGCTCGCCGGATGAAGCTCGCAGGGCGATCTCGACCTCCGGCTTCCGCTCCACGACGAACCGGAAGATCCCGCGGGCCTCGTTCCCCGCCGCGTCGCGCACGACGATCTCCCCCCGGTGTTCGCCGGCGGCCGGCGCCGTCGATCCCGCCGGTCCCGAACGGCTCGTGACGAAGCCCGTTCCCTCCCGGTCGCTCATCGCGTTGCCCGCATTCCGGTACAGGGCGAAGTAGCGTCCCGGCGCGTCGCCGCCCCGTTCCTCGTACTCGAGCACGACGTCACCGAAGCTCGCGTAATCGAACGTCCTGTTTCGGACGCGATACACCGTTTCGCCGTCGACGAGCAGCTCGACCGAGTACGGCGCCATGCGGTACGAGCCCCGCGCCTGCTTGTCGTACATATCCACGCCGAATCCGAACAGCCCATCGAGCCGCAGCGTTCCCGGGAGCTCGAAGCGCGAGTCATGCACGAGCCGGAACCGGCGCGTGAGGGGCTCGGGCGAACCGTTCACCAGGCTCCCCCATGAGAGCGGCACGACGGCGAGCGAGGAGATGATCGGCGGGCATTCGTCGGCGACGTCGTACATCCCGACGAGCGGATTGAACGGACGCCCGCCGGCGTCGCGCGTCTCGAAGTGCAGGTGCGGATGGAGCGAGCCGGTCGAGCCCGAATACGCGACCGTCTCCCCCGGCGCGAAGCGGTACGCACCCCGCTCCACCTCGATATCGCACGAGTTTCTTCCCCGGGAGAGCCGCCAGTGATACGAGAGCGAATCGAGCTCCCGGCTGAATCCGTTGAGATGCGCGTAGACGGCAGTGCCGCCGTCCCGAAGTCTCACGTACAGCGCCTTGCCGTACCCCACCGGCGAAACGCGGAGCCTCGAGGCCTCGCACGAATCGACGGCGAGGCACGGGAGACCGATGCGGCCGAACGTCCTCAGATCCACCCCCGCGTGGTAATGCCCGTCCCGGTGCTCCCCGAAGCTCGAGCTGAGCTTCCGGGGTCCGTCGAGGGGCCAGACATGGACCTCGGCCCGGGCGGCGGCGGCCGCGAGAAGCGCGAGGACGACGAGAACTGCATGAGGCGGCTTCATGGCGGATGCACCCTATCACCCGTCTCGCCCGCCTGTCAATCCGGGCTTTAAAAGAATTGCATTCGCCGCTGCAATGTGCTAATTTACCGGAGATTTGCGGCGAATGAGCTCGCCGTCGAACCTGGAATACCAAACAGAAAAGGAATATCGAGTATGCTCAGGAATTTGCGCGAAAGAACAAAGACGATTCTCTGGATCGTGGTGCTCGCCTTCGTCCTCTCCATCTTCGCCGTCTGGGGCATGGATCTTCGTGGACCGCAGCAGCGGAAGTTCGACGTCAGCATCGTCGGAACTGTCGACAAAGAG
>JBFYZJ010000072.1:0-2504 GCA_041309565.1 Candidatus Krumholzibacteriota bacterium | reverse complement strand
CCGTCGGGGATGCGGCGCGCCACCCAGACCGCGCCCTTGTTCCCCTTGCCCTTCGAGATCATGTCCATGATCCACGCTTCGTTCGGATCGGCGATGGAGAACGACTCGCCCGAGCTGTAGTAGCCGTACTCCGCGACGAGGTCGGTCATCACCTTGATCGCCTCGCGCGCCGTCTTCGCGCGCTGGAGCGCGATGTACATGAGGCTTCCGTAGTCGACGACAGCGGCGCTGTCCGCGAGCTCCTCGCGGCCGCCCCACGTCGTCTCGCCGATCGAGACCTGATGCTCGTTCATGAGCCCGACGACCGAGTAGGTGTGGGCGGCCTGCGCGATCCGCCCGAGGAACTTGCCCGTGTCCCATTCGTAGACGTCGCGCATCGTCCCCGGCGCGTAATCGGCCGCGGGCATGTAGGTGAGATCGCCGTAGAGCTCGTGCGAATCGGCCGTGTAGCAGATCATGGTCGAGCCGTCCGCCGAGGCGCCCTTCGTGATGAGAAAGTTCGTGCAGGCCTCGCCCGGGAGCGCCGGCACGAGGAGCAGCGTCGAGATGATGGCCAGAAGCAGAATCGTCGGTTTCATGCGGTGTCAAACCTCCGCTGTTAGGGTTTTCCGGTCCGTTTGGAATTCAAAACGTCGTTGATCCGCTCCGCCGCGCCGAGCACGGCGAGCGCGAGCCGCACGTGGGGCGCGGCGGCGCGGGGGAGGAGCATCCCGCGGATCCGCGCGAGGTCCTCCGCGGTCACGAGGCGCGTCGTGAAGGCCGCCGCGACGTAGAGCGCCGAGCCGCCGACGGCGACGATCGCGATGCGCAGGAGCTCGTTCATCCCGGCCGTGAGCCGGCCGAGGAGCAGGTACACGAGCGCGAGCAGCATCGGGTGGAGCCACACCATGAGGCCGATTCTCCCGCCCGTGACGCGCGCGGTCATCGCGAGGATGATCGCGGCGAGAATGACGAACGTGGCGAGCACCGCGGCGGCCGCGCCGACGATCCCGTAGCGCGGGATGAGGATCGCGTTCAGGCCGACGTTCACGAGCGCGGCGGCGACGTAGGCGATCGCCGAGAGCCCGCCCCGCCCGTGCGCGACGAGCGCGGCCCACCCGATACGGCAGAAGAGATCGATGAAGGTGATCGCCGCGACGATCTGCACGATCAGGATCGAGGGGCCGAAGCGCGGCACGAGGATGGTGAAGAAATCGATCGAGAGCTCGAAGACGACCATGGTGACCGGCATGAGCACGATGAATCCGAACCGCGCCGCGTTGTGAACGAGCTTCCGGAACGACGCGTCGTCCCCGGCGTCGCGCGCGGCGGTGAGGGATGGCACGAGCGCGAATCCGAGCGTGGAGGCGACGACGTTGAGGACCGTGATCACCTGCGCGCCCATCGAGTAGTAGCCGAGCTGCTCGGACGGAAGATAGAACTTGATCATGAGGCGGTCGACCGAGTTGATGAGGTTCCACCCGAGCCCGGCGATGAAGAAGAGGAATCCGAAGCTCACCGTCTCCCGCATGCCGCGCACGAGCGGCCCGACCGTCTTTCCGAAGCCGCTCAGCACCTCGCGGTGGAAGCAGAAGGTGAAGATCGCGGCCGCGACGACCTCGCCGGCGAGCACCGAGCCGACGATGAGCGTCACGTTTCGCTGCCAGAGGACGGCGGCCACGGGGAGGAACGTGTTGAGGAGGCCGTAGACGAACGAGATCGCCGCGCCGAGCTTTCCCCGCTGGACGGCGAGGTACACCGACGCGAAGAACGTGTTCACCGCGAGGAACGGGATCGCGAGCGCGTAGAGCCTGATCGGATTCAGCGCCGCAGGCTCGTGCGCGAGATGATCGGCGAGCCACGGCGAGCAGACGATGAGGATCGCCGCCCACAGCGAGCTCAGCATGACGGTGAGGAACGCCGAGGATCGATAGATCATGCGCGCAAGATCCGGACGCCCCTCCTGCAGGTATCCCGGCATGAGCTTCAGCACCGAGGTGTTGAAGCCGATGTTCGAGAGCATGCTCGCGATGAGGATGTACGGGTTCGGGATGTTGAGGATGCCGTAGAGCCGCGGGCCGAGGAGGTTCCCGAGGAGGATCCCCTTGATCGGCTTGAGAATCAGAATCGCGATGCGCGCGACCGAATAGAAGAAGCTGTCCGAGATGACCTTGATGCTCGAGAGGTCGACGGGGGATTTCGTGGCCATGCGTCACCTGGCGCGGCGTCCGCGTACCGGCGCGGCGCGGCGAAGGGTCACTTCTTGTACTTGCTGATGAACTCCTCGACCTCGGGGATGCCCCCCTGATAGATGAGATATCCGTTGTGCGGCTCGCGCTCCGTGATCTCGCCGGCGACGGGGGTGAGCATGATCTTCCGCACCGCTTCGCGGTCGTGCGTCTGGCCGAGCGCCCAGCAGAGCTTCATGTAGCCGACCTCGGGGAGCAGGTTCGCGCCGGGGATGACGCCGAGATCCATCATGTCGCGCCCCGTGTCGTACACGTACATCTGCACGTAGCCCCAGA
>JBFYZJ010000071.1:0-5299 GCA_041309565.1 Candidatus Krumholzibacteriota bacterium | reverse complement strand
AAGACGCCCCGCCGCGGACTTCCATCGGGTATTCCTCCGCCGTCTCGCGGAGCGTCAGGTTCGGTCCCCCGATGTTGAGGAGCGAAACGCCCAGCGCCACGGTCGGCAGCACGTGCGCGAGGACGCCGACGTCGGCGCCGACGGCCGAGGCCGAGAACTCGGCGATCGACTGGCGGACGATCTTCACGTTCGCGCCGACCGCGAGGCGCGGCATGATGCTCTTCGAAGCCGACACGAGGTACGCCGTCTCGCCGTCGCGGAAGGTGCCCATGTCGTCGTTCAGCTCGTTCGTCCGCTGGAACTCTCCCGAGCGGAGCGAGATGAGCGTGAATCCGAACCCCGGGAGTATCCGCCGCTCCGGCGTGGCGAAGCTCAGCACGTTGATCGAGGTTTCCTCGAAGAGCATGGCCGTTTCGAGGTGCAGCTTGTTCTGGAAGGTCTGCGTGAGGCACGAGGGATTCCAGAGCGCGGCGAGCGGCTCGTCCGCGATGGCCACGAAGGCCCCCCCGACGCCGACGCTGCGGGCGCTCGAGTAATTGGAAAGCCAATCCCCCGGCGCGCCGCCGCTCTGCTCCTGCGCAAGCGCGTCGCAGCCCGCGATCGCGACGAGCCCGAGGGCGAGCGCGATGACGGCCGCGAAAGTCCGATGAGCGTTCGTATGAATGCGGTTCATGGCTCCTCCTCTTAGCGAACGACCGCTATCCGGCGGCGCATAACGTGAAGCGTTTCGCCGTGCCCTTCGGCCTCGGCGACGACGATGTACCCGCCGCTCGCCACGTATTGGTTCTTCCCGTTCCGACCGTCCCACGCGACCTCGTTGAGGCCGATCGTGCCGCCCGCGGCGCCGTGGGCGAACTGCTTCGTGAGGACGAGCGAGCCCGTCAGCGTGTAGATCTTGAGCGTGACGTTCGCGTCGTCGGCGAGCTTGTAGGCGATCGTCGTGGGGCCCTCTCCCGGATGGAAGGGATTCGGGTAGTTCGTGATGTATCCGTTCGACTCGCGCGGGCTCACGAGCGCCGTCTCGATGTCGAGCACGGCGACGATGGCGTTCGAGCGGGCCTCGACGCGGCTGATCTGGGGCTCGCGGGGGCTCAGGAAATCGGCCCGCGCCACGCCGGTTTCGCTCGTGAGGGTGTCGAGCTCGGCGAGCTCGCCGCCGCCGCTCAGGAGGGCGAATTCGACCGGCTGCGCCGGCACGCCGTTTCCGAAGGCGTCGACGACGGCCGCGCTCACCGTGGCGTGCTTGTAGCCGCCGACCCACGGCGGATTGCTCGTGAGATCGATCGCGGCCGGCGGTCCCGGGCTCACGACGATCGCGTCGGTGACGCCCGGCGCGTTCCCCGCGTCGTCCTCGGCGGTGAGGATGATGGATTCGGCGAAGGTATAGGTCTCGCTGATCGAGCGCTGCCCCTGCAGAAGCTGGAAGCGCGTCGTCAGCAGCGTGCCCTTGCCCGGCTCCTGCGTTGAGGCGTTCTTGACGGTGATCGTGACGAAGGAGTTGATCTCCTGAATCACGCTCCCCGCGTCGTTCGTCACCTTGACGGTGAGGGTGAAGGATTCGCCCGCTTGCACGGCCGAGGGCTCCGCCACGGCCTCGAGGTGGAACCCGCTCGATATCGCGCGCACCTGCGTCGTGCTCGGCGTCATCGAGGGCGTGGTCAGGTTCGAAGCCGTGATCTGCTGATAGCCGCCCGTCGAGAGCCGCAGGACGAACTCGGCGACGCCGTTCACGAGAGGCGCGTTCGGCGGAAGCTGCGCCATCGGATCGTTCGAGGTGATGCGTATCATGTCGCTCACGCCCGTCACGGGATTCCACCACGCGTCGGTGGCGTAGACCGTGACGGTGAAGGCGAAGTTGATCGACTGATCGGTCGCGTCGCCGGAGCGGCCCGTCTCGGTGCCCGGGGCGAGCTCTTCGCCCGGGGCCACGATGAGAATGCGCGAGTACGTGCCCGAGAGGATCTCGACGGGGCGCGAGGTGTGCGAGGCCCTGCTCGGGGTCGTGACGTCCGCGGCCGTGATCGTCTGCATGCCGCGCTTGTAGAGCGTGGCCGGGAAGGCGACCTCGCCGTTCAAGAGATCCGTCTGGGCCGGCATGGAGGCGAAAAGATCCGTCGAGCTGAGCGCCACGCGGTCGTTCACCGTCGGGACGCGGTTCCAGTATTGGTCGACCGCGCGCACGACGACGGTGAAGGGCGTGCCCGCGTTCTGGCTCGTCGGCTCGCCGCTGTATCCCGTCACCGTGCCGCCCTTCGGCGTCTGGCCGGGGAGGAGCACCTGCAGCCCCGTGCACGGCCCCGGCTGCACCTCGAAGGTGTTGCTCGTGCCGGTGTGCGGGGGCGTCGAGAAATCCGAGCAGACGAACGACACGGCCGCGCCCGCGCCCCTGAACACCATCGAGCCCGTCCATTCGCCGTCGGCGAAGAGAATGGCCTCGGGCGAGATGCTCGCCGGGCCGGTGTTCGCGAAAAGGATCGCGTTTCCCCCGTAGCCGGGGATCGTGTTCCCGCCGACGTCGACTGCGCGGATCGTCACCGATACCGTCTGCCCCGCCGTGACCGGCGAGGGGATCGCGCTGATCGCGAAATGATCCGGCGCGCTCGGGATGACGTTGATCGCGGCGCTCGTCATCGGCGTGATCGAACCGTTCGTCTGGTCGTTGACGGTGAGCGTCTGTGCGCCCACGGTGCCGAGGCTCACGGCGAACTGCCGGTAGCCGTTCGAGAGCGCACCCGATACCGGCGTGCTCGCCCCCGCGTCGCTCGAGGTGACGCGGACCACGTCGTAGCTCGGCACGGGGTTCCAGTAGTTGTCGGTCGAGTAGATATCGACCGTGAAATCCTGCCCCGCGGCCTGCGAGGCCGGGGATCCGACGAGGCCGCTCACACTGCCCGGGAGCGGCGCCTGGCCCGGAAGCACTATCTGAACGCGCGCGAAGGAGCCGGGGTGGACGATGAAGGGATCGCTCGTCCCGTTCTTCGCGGGATTCGACGCAAGGTACGCGTAGGCGTTCACGTTGCCGCGGTTGATGCTCGTCTCGTCGGCGCGGTACATCGTGAGCTGCCCCGCCCACGTGCCGTGCGAGAGCGTGACCTCGGCCGGCGACACGCGGCCCTCGCCGTAGCTCGTGATCTCGCGGAGCCGCACGGCGCCGCTGAAGCCGCTCACGACGTCGCCGTTCGGATCGACGGCCGTGATCGTGAAATTCTCGGGAGTGCCGGCGTAGCTGTGCTTCTGGCTTATATCGTTGAACCGGAAGCCCTGCAGCACCATCGCGGAGACGTACGACGAGACGGCGTCGGGCACCGTCGGGTCGGAGTCGTCGGTCGCGGTGAAGGTGAATGAGCCCCCCGCGTTCAGCGTCACGGTGAGCTGGACCTCACCCGCGGCGAGCTGCGTCGGAGACGGCAGGCTCGCGCTCACGTCGGTCGAGGCGATCGACACGATGTGCGTGATCGAGGTCACCGTGTGCCATGTGGCGTCGCACGCGCGCACCCTGATCGAGAACGGAACGCCGGCCGTCTGCGCGGCGGGAGCGCCCGTCTTTCCCGAGGTTGTGCCCGGCGCGGCGGTCTCGCCCGGGAGCAGCACCTGCAGCTTCGTGTAGCTCTGCGCCTGCGCGGTCGCGCCGCTCAGAAGGATGACGAGAAGCGCGAGCCCCGCGGTCACGAGAAAAACGCGGATAGTGTTGAATGCCCGATGCACGGCTTTCACCTTCCCTTGCGCTATGCGGGGCGCGCGCATTCGCGATTCGCGGCGCGGCCCCTCGCGTTTCGTTTTCGAGTCGTTCTTATGCCTGGCTGACGCTTGGGAGTTCATAAAGCACGCCATGAATTTTTCGGAGGCGGTGAAGGAGACGCGGCGAGCGTCGGATCATGCGCCGATAACGGTTCCCGATTGAACGGCTTGCGGGGCGCGCGAAGGCGGGCCATAAAAGTGAGACGGCCCCGAAAATGCCTGGAAAACAGGTCTCGCGCGGCCCCGCCGCGCGCGCATCGTGCAAGCCGAAGATCGGGGCATTTTGGGGAATGGCGGGGGAATGTGGAGGGCGCTGCCGTGTCATGTTATCCAGGAGGGTTGTTTGAGAAACGCTGAAAATGCAACGCGCCGGAGCGGGCGGATTCAGGTCAATGCGCGCGCGTAACGCGGGAAATGAGTCAATCGCCCGCCGCGCGTCATGCGCTTCATTCGCTCTTCGCCCGCAGCTCCTCGATGACCTTCGCGTCGATCCAGTATATGTCGCCCGCGCCGTTTCCCGGATCGTTGGGACCTGCGCCCGCGATCTTGCGCGTGCTGTTGAAGAAGAGATACTTGCCGTCGGGGGTGACGATGGGGAAGCGCTCGTTCGCCGGGCCGTTGACGCGATCGCCCATGTTGATCACGTCGCCCCACGAGCCGTCCGCCCGCTTGAAGGAGATGTAGAGGTCGCCGCTCCCGAAGCCGCCCTTCCGAAACGAGCAGAACATGAAGAAGCTCTCGTCGGGCGCGATGTAGGGCGTCCAATCGGCGTCCAGGATATTGAATCTCTCGTCCATCGGAACGGGGGGCTGATACGCCCCATCGACGAACCGCGAAAAGTAGAGCCCGAATCCGTCGGGGGATTTGTCAAACCGTGATGAGAAATAGAGCGAGCCGTTCGCGGCGATCGCCGGCTGCCCGTCGAGGCCGTCGGCGTTGGGGGGCGAGGGGAGCTTCTTCTGTTCGCTCCATCCGGCGGCCGTCCGCTCCACGTACCATAGGTCCATGGTGTTGACGCCGCCCTCTTTCTCGTCCGCCGCGGCGGCGGCGAAATAGATCCGCTTCCCGTCGACGGAGAAGAAGGGATTGTCATAGCGATATTGCTGCTTCACGAACGGGGCCATACGCGGCTTGGTCCACACGCCGCCCATGCGCTCCATGAAGACGATCGGGCGGCTATTCGAAAAGCTGTCGGACTCCTGCACGCCCCAGAACACCGAATTGCCGTCGGGCGAGAAGGTGGGGCTGCTGTGCTCGAAGTACCCCGTCGAGACGACGCCGGAGGCGAAGAGCGCGGCGGTCATGCCCGGGGGCTTCTGGCCGAGGTAGGGGCCGGTCAATTTTGTGAAATCTGCGGGCGGGGAATTCGGCGCGCACGAAGAGAAAGCGACGAGATAGAGAATGAGAGTAAATCCATGCATCGATATACCTCCTCGTGAGTTCTATGCTTTCGGCGCGCTTTTGTTCCAACCGCGCGGCGCTCGCGCATTCGATAATAGCATTGACATCCGCCGGCCCATGCGGCAAAATGAGCCTGTTCGAAATCGCACCGGCGGGGGAG
>JBFYZJ010000070.1:0-2794 GCA_041309565.1 Candidatus Krumholzibacteriota bacterium | reverse complement strand
CTCAACGGCGACAAGGAGTCCCATCAGAGCAGCGGCTCCAACCGCCGCGAGACGATCAGGATTTTCGGCATCACGATCGGAGAGCGCTGGGACCACAAGAGCGGCGACAACGTCCAATCGGGGATCTGCTTCGGTCACATCAAGACGTTCGAGCCGCTCCGCGGCGACGCCGCGCGGCTGACGCTCAAATCGGGGGAGAAGATCCGGCTCGAAGGCGGATCGACCGACCTCGGAGACGAGATCCGCGGGATCGTGATCGAGGACGCGAAAGAGGGAGAAGTCGAGTTCGACTGGGATGAGATCGAGAAGGTCGAGCTTTCGCAGGGACCGGCCGGTCTCGCGTCGGCGTTCGGCGACCGCCTCTACGGCACGCTGACGACGCGGTCCGGCGACGAGTATACGGGCTGGGTCGGCTGGGATCTCGACGAGCTCTTCACGAAGGACGTGCTCGACGGCGAGTATAAGGACCACTCGCGCAAGGTCCCGTTCGGCAAGATCGCATCGATCGAGCGGCGCGGCTCGAGCGGCGCCACGGTCAATATGGCGAACGGCGACAAGATCGTGCTCCGCGGGACGAACGACGTCGACGACTCGAATCGCGGCATCTGCGTGTACGATCCCGCGATCGGCCAGATCACGGCGGGCTGGGACGAGTTTCAGAAGCTCGAGTTCAAGACGGCCCCGGCGCCGCTGGCGTACGATAAATTCGACGGCGGCAGACCCCTCGCCGGCACCGTGTACACGAACGACGGCGAGAAATTCACCGGCACGATCCGCTGGGACGACGACGAGGAGTTCACGTGGGAGATCCTCGACGGCGAGTATCGCGATCTCCAGTTCGACGTCGTGTTCGCGTCGATCAAGGAGATCAAGCCGTCCGGCTTCAGCGCGTCCGTCGTGACGATGTGGGACGGCCGCAGCTTCAAGCTGCGCGGCTCGAACGACGTCGACAACGACAACAACGGGATCTACGTCACGGCGGGCGAAGGGAAGGAAATCGAGATCGAATGGGACGAGGTGGAACGCGTGGAGTTCACGCGGTAGCGATGAGCGCCTCGAGGCGTTGCGCGCGCGCCATCCGCGCCGTGCGGCGCTTCATGCGGGACGGGCGCCCCGCGCGACGCTCTACATGCTCCACTTGAACCGGTAGCGGCAGCAGGCGCCTCCTTTGGCCCTGCACTCTTCCTCATAGCCCTCGACGTTGTGCGCTCCGCACATGCGGAGCGCTTCTTTATGCCAGCCGAGAACGGTGAGGCAGTCCGGTATCGAGAACGTCTTGGCGTCGATCGTCGTCATGACGCCCGACGTGGGACCGGTCGGCGTGTATTCGCGGCGGCCGGTGTCGTAGTAGAACTTGTAGATGATGTCGCACTTCTTCATGAACGCCTGCGGGTCGCCGGGCGTGAGAAACGACTTGTGGACCTTGGTCAGCCCGCGCTGGGCCGACTTCGCGCCGATATCCTCGAAGAACTTCTCCCTCCCGCCGCCGAGGATGTTGACGATCGCCCGATCGAGACGCTCCCCGATCTCGAACGGATACCAGTTCGCCGTCAGGATCAGATTGGTGAGCGTTTTTCTATCGTTCGGCGGCAGCGCATCGAGGACTTTCTGCAATGCATCCGGGCCGAAATTGTTCTCGACGAACTCCTTGCGGGCCTGAATCACAAGTCCTTTTATTTCCATAGCTTAACGCCCTTCTCGGCGCGACGGCCCCCCGGTCCGGAGCGCGCTCGGGGAAAGGAGCGTGCAAGCTCCATGCCGCAAGAAGGATCGAATCGCGAATGAAGGGCGGAGGCGGGCAGCTTATCCATCGCTACGCAATCATGAGGACCTTCGCGCCCCGGATCTTTCTCTCCCGAAGCTCGGCGAGCGCGCGGTTCGCCTCTTCCATACGGAACTCCTCGACCTCGGGCCGGATCGCGGCGGCGGCGGCGAGATCGAGAAACTCGCGCACGTCGGCGCGCGTCACGTTCGCCACGCTCTTGATCTCCCGCTCCATCCAGAGATGGGATGGATAATCGAGCCCGAGCAGCGTGTCCTTGTCGCGCTCCTCCTTGCGGATGGCGTTGATCACGAGACGGCCGCCGGGAGCGAGGCTCTTCAGCGCCTCGACGACCGGCCGCCATGCCGGGGTCGTGTCGATGACCGCCGCGAGCGGCTCGGGGGCGTCTTCGCCGATGTCGCCGGCCCATGCGGCGCCGAGCTCGACGGCGAACTCGCGCTCCCGCGGGCTCCGCGAGAAAACGAACACGCGGGAGGCGGGATATTTATAGCGCGCCATCATGAGCACGAGATGCCCGGAAGCGCCGAATCCCGTGAGCCCGAGGCTGTGCCCGTTATCGAGGTTCGCGAGGCGGAGCGCACGGTATCCGACGGCGCCCGCGCAGAGGAGCGGCGCGGCTTCGGCGTCGGTGAAGATCGAGGGGATCGCATGCGCGAAATCCTCGCTCACCGTCATGTATTCGGCGTAGCCGCCGTGTGCGTCGCGTCCCGTCGCGCGAAAATCGGCGCAGAGATTCTCGCGGCCCGAGCGGCAGAAGGTGCACGACCCACACGCCGAATAGATCCACGCCACACCGACGCGATCGCCGGCGCGGAATTTCTTCGCGGCGCGCCCGGCGCCCGCCACGCGCCCGACGACCTGATGGCCGGGCACGACGGGGAGCCGCGGCGGCGGCGTGCGCCCCTCTATCTCGTCGAGCTCCGTATGGCAGACGCCGCATGCCGAGACCTTGACGAGAATCTCGTTGTCCCGCGGCGCCGGCGCGGGAAGCTCAGTCAACGCGAGCGGGAC
>JBFYZJ010000069.1:0-2766 GCA_041309565.1 Candidatus Krumholzibacteriota bacterium | reverse complement strand
CGAGTACCGATGCGATCTCCATCCGCGGTGGAACCACGACGGCACGAAGATCTGCTTCGATTCGATTCATGAGGGAACGAGGCGGGTCTATATCGTGGATGTGTCGTCGGTCGTGAGCAGGTAAATCGGACCCGGTCCGTTCAACGGGAGCGGCGCCGCCCCGGGGGAGGGGCGACGGCGTTCGTCTTGACGGCATCGCCGCGTGTATGATAGTTCTTGGCGGGCGCCGCAACCGACATTACATTGAGGATATGAAACTGAAGCACTTCTCTTGGATCATCGCCGCGATGCTGGCCGTCGCGCTGTCGTGCAGCTCGGATCCCCAGGGACCGGTGGTCGAGCAGTTCATCGACGACGGTACGTTCGGGGTCAAGGGGGGGGACATCCGCCGCGTCGTCGTTCCGGCGAGCGCCGTCACGGTCTCCGTTCCGCAGGGCGTCGGAACGGGGCGTCTTCTCCTGCTCGGCAGGCTCCAGGGCATCGAATACCGGGCCGTCCTGCTCAAGTTCGATTTTACGCTCGCCGACGAGGACGCCGGGAAAACGATCTCGTCCGCCCGGCTCCACCTTCCGATCGTCGTTGCGACGCCCGAGGATTTCAGGCTGCCCGCGACCTATCACGAGCTCCTCACGACCTTCAGCGACACGTCGAGCATCGTCGAGGTGCCGCCCTACAATCCGGCGCCGATCGCCGATTCGCTCGGCGGGACGGTCGACACGCTCGACATCGCATCGACCGAATACGGCATCGACACGTCCTACGTGAACGCGTGGATTTCGGGAAGGCGGGAGCACCGGGGGATCGCGATCGTGTGGGCGGCGGTTCCGGACACGACGACCTCGCTCGAGTTCAAATCGACCGAGTACGGAAGCGATCCCCCCGCCGTTCGCGTGACGTTCACGGACGGCACCTCCGCGGCGTTCGGCGCGACCGACGACTATTCGGTCGCCGTGTTCGAGGAGCCGGGGCTCAACTGCGTCGGCGGCATCGCGCGGCGCATCACGTTCAACTACGACCTGGCGGGCATTCCGGAGCGCGCGATGGTGAACGGCGCGTTCCTCGTGTGCAAGATCCGCGGAGACCAGGGATTCGGCGGGGCGACGGGGGAGCAGCTCGTGATCGGCTACACGGGCAAGTTCATCTATTATCTCTATGCTCCCGATTCGCCCGACACGCTGTCCGCCGATTTCCTCAAGGGGACGGGCGTCGATCAGAACGCGTTCGATCCGACGATTTCGAGGACGATCAAGTTTCCGCTCCGCGGGTACATGGCGGACGTTCTCCGGAACGCGCGGGTGAACACGGGGCTCGTTCTCCAGTCGAATCTCGAGCTCAGCCGCATCCAGCGCGCCTGCTTCGTTTCGTCCGGCGACGACGCGCCGTACATCGAGATCTTCTATTCGCTCCCCGCCGATTTCGGAGGCGCTCCATGAGAACGAGAGCCTTCACGGCGGCCCTCGCGGCGGCGATGCTGCTCGTCCTCGGATCGGGCGGTCCCGTGACCGCTCAATCGATCTTCGGCGTCAACTTTCTCGGCGAGCACCAGTTCCCCGGGAGCGGGCGCTACCGCGCGCTCGGATTCTCGTCGTACGCCGTGGTGGACACGGCGAACGCCGTCGCCGCGAATCCGGCGGCGCTGGCCGATCTCGGGCGAGTGACGTTCTCGCTCGTCGAGATCACGAGCGTGGCGAACATCCGGAGCGGAGATATCGGAGCGTACGAGAACCGCTTCCAGCTCCCCTTCGTCATGATCGGCGTGCCGCTGCGGCAAGGCCTCGTCTTCAGTTTGGGCTATCAGACTTCGTTCTCGGGGAAGGGAGATTTCACGTACGAGGTTCCGATCGAGGGAGGCCCGAAGGCGTACGAGGATTACCGCCATCGGAGCGGCCTCTTCAGCGTGCCGTTCACTCTGGCGTGGCGCCCCGTGCCGTGGGCGCGGGTGGCGGGCGTTTACAACCTCGAGCGCGGCTCGATCACCGATATCTACCGCGTCTATTTCATCGGCGAATACTACGCGAACATGGAATCGAAGCGGGTACGGGGATTTTCGGGGGACTCCTGGTCAGGCTCGTTTCTCGTGAGCCCCCATCCGCGGTTCTCCGCCGCGTTCGGCTGCAACAGCGGCGTCGATTACGGAGGGGACGAGACCTTCACGTACACGCGCGCCGATCTCGATTCGCTGGCGCCCTGGCGATTCGAGATCCCCTTCTCGTGGGAAGCCGGCGCGGCGTTCGGTATCAACGACAACTGGTGGCTGAGCGCTCATTACTGGCGGCGGGGCGCTCCGGAGCCCCGCGGCTTCGAGCAGCTCTCCGGATCGATCTCGGACGAGGAGCTCATCGCGTTCGGCATCGAAAAACGATTCGCCGGAACGGGGATCTTTTTCCTGAGACTCCCCATGCGGCTCGGATTCTACGAGAACACCTGGCACTTCCAGTACCCGGCCGGGCGTCCGGTGAAATCGCGCTTCGTCACCTTCGGAACGGGATTCGCCATGCCGGGAGGTCCCGGCGAAGTGGATCTCTCATTCGAATTCGGGCAGATCGGCTCGCACAGCGGCAACGGCGTGGACGAGCGCGTCTTCAGGCTGGCGATCGGCCTGAGCGCCTCGGAGAGCTGGTCGAGGCGCAAGCCGGCGCAATGACGGTCGATCCGCGAGGATCCCGGATCATGATTCGTCCGTTCCTTATCGTATCGGTTCTCGCATTCGTGCTGGCGATGCCTCATGCCGGCCCCGCCCGTTCCGGTGCGCCGTCCGGCCGGGAT
>JBFYZJ010000068.1:0-2687 GCA_041309565.1 Candidatus Krumholzibacteriota bacterium | reverse complement strand
TCATGGCCGCCCGGAAATATCACGCCAAGGAGATCGTCGATCCGCGGCCGTACGTCACCGGCACGATCGCCAAGACGTTCGTGAAGTATCCGGACATCGGCGTGCTGCTGCCGGCGATGGGGTACGGCGCCGAGCAGGTAAAGGATCTGCAGAAGACGATCTCGCGCGTTCCCTGCGATCTCGTGATCGTCGGGACGCCGATCGATCTACAGCGCTACGTGAAGATCCCGCAGCCGTCGCTCAGAGCGATGTACGATCTTCAGGAAATCGGGCATCCCGACCTGCGAGACGTGATCGGGAAGTACCTGAAGATATAAAGCGATACTTTATATTAGCGTTGTATCTTATTGGTATTGAAGTAGATAATGGAGGTATTCCTTGAAGGTCCATGAAGTGGATGCCCGCGCGTTGTTCACGAAATCCGGCCTGCCCGTTCCGCCGAGCCGTCTCGCGCTGGACGCCGGGGAAGCGAGGAAAGCGGCGGAGGAGATCGGTTGCCCCGTGGTCGTCAAGGCGCAGGTCCTGGTCGGGGGACGGGGAAAAGCGGGGGGCGTCAAGCTCGCCGCGACTCCCGACGAAGCCGCGGCGAAGGCGAAGGCGATCATCGGCATGGACATCAAGGGAATCCGGGTGGAGAAGGTGCTCATCGCGCGCGCCGTCGATATCGGGAGCGAGTTCTACGCCGGCATCGTGATCGACCGGCGGAGCCGCAAGCCGCTCATGATGGTGTCGCCGGCGGGGGGAATCGACATCGAGGAGGTCGCCCGGACCTCTCCGGAAAAGATACTCAAGGTCGTCATCGATCCCGCGTGGGGCATTCTCCCGTTTCAGATGCGGCAGATGACCGCCGCGCTCACCGCCGACAAGGAGATCGCGAAGAAGGTGGGCCCCGTGCTCGCCGGCCTCTACCGCGCGTTCATGGCGGTCGACGCCTCCCTCGCCGAGATCAATCCGCTCGTCGTCACTCCGGCGGGCGAGGTCTGGGCGATCGACGCGAAGATCAACATCGATGACAGCTCGCTGTTCCGCCGGAAGGACATCGCCGCGCTGCGGGACGAATCGGCGGAGGATCCCGGCGAGGTGGAGGCCCGTGAGGCGGGGCTTTCCTTCGTGAAGCTCGACGGGAGCATCGGCTGCATCGTGAACGGCGCCGGCCTCGCGATGGCGACGATGGACCTGATAAAGCACTTCGGCGGGCAGCCCGCCAACTTCCTCGATATCGGGGGCTCCTCGAGCCCCGACAAGGTGCTCACGGCGATGCGGATCATCCTGCGCGACCGGAACGTGAAATCGATTCTCATCAACATATTCGGCGGCATCACCCGCTGCGACGACGTCGCCCTCGGTCTCATCGAGGCGAAGAAGCAGCTCGGCGGCGACATACCGCTCGTCGTGCGTCTCATCGGGACGAACGAGGACAAGGCGCGGGAGCTGCTCCGCGGCACGGCGCTCATCGCCGCCGCCACGATGGAAGATGGGGTCACGAAGGCGATCGCGGCCGCGCAACGATAATCGAACGATCCGCATCGGACGGCATATCGGACAAGGAGGACGTCTTGAGCATTCTCGTCGATGAAAAAACCCGGGTGATAGTGCAGGGAATCACGGGCCGCGACGGCGCGTTCCACGCGGGTCAGATGATCGCGTACGGGACGAAGGTCGTGGGGGGCGTCACGCCGGGCAAGGGGGGGCAGAAGACCGAGAGCGGCGTGCCCATATTCGACACGATGGCCGAGGCGGTCGGCGAGACGGGGGCCGACACGAGCGTCATCTACGTGCCGGCGGCGTTCGCGACCGACGCGATCTGCGAGGCGGCCGACGCCGGCGTTAAGCTCGTCGTGTGCATCACCGAGGGTGTGCCGGTCCTCGACATGGTGCGGGTCATTCCGTACCTCCGTGAGCGCGGCGCGCGTCTCATCGGTCCGAACTGTCCGGGCATCATATCTCCCGGGAAATGCAAGGTCGGAATCATGCCGGGAGGCATTCATACGCGCGGGCCGGTCGGCGTGGTATCGAGGAGCGGAACGCTCACGTACGAGATCGACTATCATCTGACGAAGAACGGGTTCGGGCAGTCATCCTGCCTCGGCATCGGCGGCGATCCGGTCGTCGGCACGAATATCCTCGACGCCCTCGAGCTCTTCGCGAAGGACGACGAGACCGAGTGCGTCGTCCTGATCGGAGAGATCGGCGGGAGCGACGAGGAGGAGGCGGCCGCGATGATCGCGCGGGGCTACCCGAAAAAGGTCGCCGCATTCATCGCGGGGCAGACGGCGCCTCCGGGAAAACGCATGGGACACGCCGGCGCGATCGTGTCGGGCGGCACCGGAACGGCGGCCGAGAAGATCGCCGCGTTCAAAGCGGTCGGTGTCGACGTCGCCGCGATTCCGGGGGAGATCGTCGACCTCGTGGCGCGGCTCGTCCCGAAGAAAGGCGTCTCGAAGTCCGGCGCGAAACGGGGGGCGAAGCCCGGTCCGAAGCGCGGGGCGAAGCCTGCGACGAAGTCCGCGCCGAAGCGCGCGAAAAGATCGACGCCGAAGCGGGCCGCCCGGCCGGCGCGCAAGGGTACCGGGAAATCGCGATGAGCCGGACGCCCCGCGGGGCGCCGGCAACGGAGGTTTTCGTGGACAGAACGTTTCTCATGATCAAGCCCGAAGCGGTGTAGGCGGGCAAGACGGGGGAGATCA
>JBFYZJ010000067.1:0-3502 GCA_041309565.1 Candidatus Krumholzibacteriota bacterium | reverse complement strand
GCCGACGTCTATGCCGCGGCCGACACGCGCGGCATCAGCCGGATGCTCGACTATCACACCTTCGGCTACCGGCGCATCAAGGTGCTGCGTCCGCTGCGGATGGTGCTAAGCATCGACGAAGAGCGACTTCCGCGCCTGCACGTCGCCAATGCCTGGCTCAAGTTGTCCGACGAGCAGCGAAGGACCTGGGAAGCGGCGCTCAAACCACACTTGGGTCAGGAATACCCCTTCCTCTGGGCGGAGTCGTTCGTCGGGGAGGTGACATCAGTCTGTTCCGCCGCCGGCAAGGTCGGCAAGCCCTTCGTCAAAACGCTGATCGATGTCTTCGGCAAGAAGGACCCCAACGGAGATCCGGTCCGTCGGCCGAACGGCGCGCTGATTCCCGACCCCGATTCGACCGACTACGAGAACGTCCCTCTCGGCCAAGACATCGAAGACTATCTTTCCAGGCAAGTCCTGCCCCATGTGCCGGATGCCTACATCGACGACAACTTTCTCGACGAGAGAGATGGACAAATCGGCCGGGTCGGCTATGAGATCAACTTCAACCGCTTCTTCTACCGCTACGAGCGTCCCCGCCCCTTGGACGAGATCGACGCCGACCTGAAACAGGTCGAAGCCGAGATTGCCGAGCTGCTTGGAGAGGTCACGACATGAATCAAGTGTTCCTGAAACCGCGACTGGTCGGTCGCCGGTTCGACGAGCATACGCTTCCCCTCGAAATCCTGACGGACTTCGCCGCTCTGGAATCGATGCTTGTCGAGGTGGCCAAGCGTGAGTTTCGGCAGGCGAATCCCAGTCGCGCCCGCATTCCGAAAGGCTTCACCAAAGGATTCGAGCTGCATCTCACCGCCGTCGAGAGCGGCAGCGCGGTTCCGGTCATTGCAATCGTGTTTTCTTCGCTGCTCCCACCATCGGCTGTCGACTACTTCGAGCAGGCCAGAGACAAAATCATCGAGGCGATTGCCAGCGTCGAGCTGGGTCAACAGCCGACTCTGGCCCCGGAGCTGCTGCGCTACTTCGACCGATTCGGGCGTGGGCTTCGCGAGGGGGAGGCGATCGAATTCACGCGCTCCGGCGGACAGACGACCGCATTGACGCCCGCGATTCGAGAACGGCTGTTGCGCGCCTCTCAGGCTGAAGAGTGGACCGAGGAGGTCACGCTCAAGGGGCGTATTCCCGAGGTCGATCAAGCGGACCTGACCTTCGAGCTGGAGCTGAGCGATGGCCTCAAGCTTAAAGCGCCACTCGCGGAGCAGCAACGCGAGACCATTCTGCAAGCCTTCGCGACCTACCGCGAAGGACAGATGGTCGCGGTGCAGGGTGTCATCAAACGCGATCGAGCCGAGCGTCCCAAGTCATTCGAGTCCATCGAGCACATCAGCCCATTAGACGCACTGGATGTCGAAACCCGTCTCGAGGAGCTCGCGGCGCTCCCTGACGGATGGCTCGATGGCAAAGGCAAACGCCTTGATCCTGTCGCCTTGCGAGCCTTGGCACAGGCATTCGATGACTACTTCGATTCCGAGCTGCCGCTTCCGTACCTCTACCCGACGGCCGAAGGCGGGCTTCAAGCCGAATGGAGCCTGGGCGATTGGGAGGTCTCGCTGGAGATCGAGCCCGAGGGTCGCACGGCCCACTACCAGGCGGTGCGTTTGAGCACGAACCAGACTCTTGAGCGAACAATCGACCTGTCACTTGGGCAAGAGGAATGGACCAGGCTCAATGATGAATTGCGGAGCCTGCCGGAGGTCGGCACGTGAGATCTGAAACACTGTTGCTCCGCCAGATCCACCCGAACTTCGTCCAAGCCGGCCGTGTCACCTCGCAGGCGTTCCGCCCCACGCCGAAGGACGAGCAGCGATTGTCGGTGGATAACGGAGACTTGATCGAGGCGGAGGCCGCCTGGAAGCGTTTTGTCAGCAATCCAGCCTGCTCCTCGGCTGGTGTCATGGCTGTGTTCCACGCGGAATGCGATGCCCAGTCGCTAGCCGTGATCGAGGATGGCGTTCCCTATCCCGAACACTGCTCCATCGATTTCTCGGCCTTCGAGAAGCGCGAGATCGAGCGCAAGGCCAAGCACTTGTCGTATCAGGCCAGGGAGCGGGGTTGGTTGTTTCAAGCCGGGGGGATGGCATGAGCCATTACAAACGCTATCCGGCGTATAAAGATTCTGGGTTGGAATGGATTGGGGATGTGCCGCAGCATCGGGAGATCAAGCGCCTACGGCATGTCGGTTCATTCACCAACAGCAACGTCGACAAAAAATCTTATGAAGACCAAAAGGCCGTGCGCCTCTGCAATTACACGGATGTTTATTACAACGAGTTCGTTACGGCTGAACTGTCATTCATGCAGGCAACCGCGAGTCGTGGAGAAATCGAGGCGTTTTCGCTAAAAAAGGGCGATGTACTCATCACCAAAGATTCGGAGGATCCCGCCGACATCGGGATTCCTGCTCTGGTTGCGGAAGAATTGCCAGGCGTTGTTTGCGGCTATCATCTGACCATCATCCGAACGTCCGATGCCGATACCTCCCGCTTTCTACATCGAGTGATTCAATCGCAGCCGACAAAGGCGCACTTTTTTGTCGAAGCTCCCGGCATTACTCGATATGGTCTTGGTCAAGACGCGATCGGCAATTTGCCGGTTTGCCTGCCTCCTCGCGAGCATCGGTCCATACTTGCCGATTGGATCGACCGCGAAACTGGTCGGCTCGACGCCCTCATCGCCAAGAAGACCCGATTCATTGAGTTGCTGAAGGAGAAGCGCCAGGCCCTCATCACTCGGGCAGTCACGAAGGGACTCGATCCCAGCGTGAAGATGAAGGAGTCCGGGGTTGAATGGATTGGCGAGGTGCCGGCTCATTGGGAGACTTTTTCGGCGAAGAGGCTCTTCACCGAGCGTGACGAACGTTCGAACACCGGCGCTGAGGAGCTTTTGACCGTTTCCCATTTGACTGGCGTCACGCCCCGCTCGGAAAAAAACGTCAATATGTTCGAGGCAGAATCCAAGGTCGGCTATAAGCTCTGCCACGCTGGAGACATCGTTATCAACACGCTCTGGGCCTGGATGGGCGCGATGGGGGCTGCTTGGCAACCGGGGATCGTGAGCCCTTCATACCATGTCTACAAGCCCGGCGCGCGTGTTGATAGCGCCTTCATAGATCTGATTGTTCGGCTCCCCATCTTCGCCAAGGAAGTCAATCGCTACTCCAAGGGCATCTGGAGTTCGCGCCTTCGACTCTATCCCGAGAGCTTCTTCGAAATTCGCTTCGCTATTCCAAGTCGCAAAGAACAGGAAGCAATCGTAGAGTGGGTACGCGCAAGAACGCAGCGTTTGACTTTGCTCGAAGAGAAGACCAAACGTAGCATCGAGCTCCTCAAAGAACGCCGCGCCGCCCTCATCACCGCTGCCGTCACTGGACAGATCGATCTGCGAGAGGACGCCGCATGAACACTTTCTGCGCCGTCAGCGATGACGCCTTGATCGAACTTATCCG
>JBFYZJ010000066.1:0-4066 GCA_041309565.1 Candidatus Krumholzibacteriota bacterium | reverse complement strand
CCTGCCGACTCGCGGCTGGTGCGAGCCCCGCGCCGGAAGGCGGAGCCATGAGGATTCTCAGCGTGTCGCCGGGCCGGAGCACGTCGTCGTAGTCGAGATCGTTCCATGTTCTGATCTGCGCGAGGCTCGCATGGAAGCGCTCGGCGACCTTCACGACGGTGTCCCCCTTCTTCACGACGTACCGGATCTGCTTGCTCCCGTCGGCCGCCGAGAGGAGGGGAAGATTCACGGCGTTTCGCGGAATTTCGGGATTACGGTACGACGGACGGCTCGCGACGCGTGTGGAGCGCACCGCATCCTTGACGGGGATGAGCAGGATGTTTCCCGGATGAATCTTGTGCGAAGAGGAGATGTCGTTGAGATTCCGTATCTCCTTGACCGTCACCTCGTGCTGGGCCGCGATGCCGGACAGGGTTTCCCCTTTCTTGACCGTGTGCTGCACGAACGACTCCACCTTCGCCCGCTTCATTTCCGCGAGGCGCTCGCTGCACCGCTCGCCGGAGCCCTTCGGCACCTTGACCTCGACCACCATGTCGGGGGGCGTGCACCATTTCTTGAAATGGGGATTCAGCTCCTTGAGGTCGGCGAGCGAGCAGCCGGCCGCTTCGGCGATCTTGCGAAGGTCGAGCGGACGATCGACCTCGATGATGTCGAATTCGATGGTAGCCGACGGCGGTTTCTCGAAGCCGTAGGCCTCCGGATTCCTGCCGATGGCGAGCGCCGCCATGAATTTCGGCACGAACCACATCGTCTGGGCGGGGAGGCGGAGCTGCCAGTAATCGGTGGTCCGCTGTGTCGTAATGGCCCGCGCGACGCGGTGCTCGCCCGAATTGTACGCGGCGAGCGCGAGGGGCCAGGATCCGAAGAGGTCGAACAGGTACTTGAGGTAGTTGGCTGCGGCGTACGTCGCGGCGACGATTTCCCTGCGCTCATCGACCCACCAGTTGATCCGGAGCCCGAACAGTCGCCCCGTCCCCGTCATGAACTGCCAGGGACCGATCGCCTTCATGTACGATTTCGCGCTCAGATTGAGCCCGCTTTCGATGACGGCGAGGTAGAGGAGGTCGCGGGGTATCCCCACGTCGACGAGGATCGGCTCGATAACCCCCTGGAAGGAACCCACGCGGACGAGCCACCGAGAGAAATGCTTGCGCCCCGGGCCCTGGAAATAGTCGATCCAGTGGTTCGTCTTGGCGTTGTATTCGATCTCGATTTCCTCTTCGACGATGTTGTTGAGGGCGACCGAATCGATGAGCGAGGAGATATGCGGGATCGTTTCGCGCTTCATCTCTTCGTCCGCGATGCGCTGAAGGAGGCACTGCGCCCTGCTTTCGAGAAGATCGATGCGCTCGCATACCGGCGCTTCGGGAGAGGTCGTCCGGAGCGCCGCGACGGCCTGCAGGAGATCGTTCGCGGTGGCGGCGGCGAGATCCGATTGACCGAAATAGTAGTGCGACGAGGCGCGATCGAGCTTCTGCTCGAGCACGAGGAGCTGCGGGAAGCGGCGGTAGACGTCGTCGGGGCGCGGGGCGCCGCGCCCGGCGGTGTCGAGCGCGCCGGCCGGCGAGCTCAGCCAGCCCATGCATACGGCGACGATCGATAGAATGGCCGGAGCCGATTTCAATCTCATGTTTATCCCCCGCGACTCCCGTCAATATAGGGGATCACCGGATCGGATTCAAGGAAATGTGCGGCAGCGCCCGCGCCCGCGGCTCGCGCTCCCCGCGGGGGTTGTTTTGGTGGCAAAGGCCCCGCGGCTGGTGTATAATGGTAGATGACACAAACGACAAACGGCGATTGCGCCGCGCACAGAAGGCACGACATGCACCGAGGAATTGAACGAGATTATCGATACCTTCTTTCACGGATCATTCCCCGTCATCTTCTTTCCGCCGAGCGCCGGGCCGAGCTGGAAGAAATCCTCGAGGGGGGCGATCGGTTCGCGCTCGTCAGGACTGCGTACCTGTCCATGGAGGATCTCGCCCGCGCGGGCGCGTTTCAGGGGGGCAGGGTGCTCGCGACGAACGGATCCGTGTCCGTTTCCTATCGCTCGACCCTCGGCGCCATGACGGTGACGCTCGCCATGTCGGCGGTGGAGTGGGAGAGCATCACCGGAACCAGGCGGCGCGCCGAGGGGATACTTCCGTCGGTCTTCGCCGGGATCATCTCGTCGCTCGCCCTGAACGATTCGCCGAAGACGGTGGTCATCAGGATCGAAGAGCTGCTTTCGCTGGCGGAGCGCATCGCGGAGGGCGCGCAGGGGCGGCTGCTCTTCGTCAAGGCGATTCCGGCGATTCGCGAGCTCTCCCGCGAGCGGGTCGCCTTCCTGCCGCTCACCGAGGCGTTGAAACGCACGCTGTACCACGCGTGTCTCGCCGGAGGCATGCCGCACACCTTCGTCAGGCTCGCCGAGGGCTCGAAGATCGAGAGCGCCCACGCGATGGAGCCCGGCACGCGATCGGTTCTCATGATTCCCCTGATGGCGCGGGACGTCAAATGGGCGATTCTCGAAATCCACCTGCGGGACGAGACTCCTCCCGACCGGAACGCGCTCTCGAATTTTCACATTCTCGCCGATGGGCTCGTGCGTCTCCTCGAGAACAACGCGCATTTCGAGAAAATGGTTTCCATCGACCGGCTCACGCAGGTGCATAACCGGAACTACTACGAGATGCAGGTTCCCCTCGAAATCGAGCGCGCGAACCGCAACAAGATGACCCTCGGCTTTCTCATCATCGATATCGACGATTTCAAGAAGGTCAACGACGTCTACGGGCATGACGTCGGCGACCATGTGCTCCGGCTCGTCGCTCAGACGGTGCGCAAATCGCTGCGCAAGATCGACCTGCTCTTCAGGTACGGGGGGGAGGAGTTCATCGTGCTCCTGCCGGGCACGGGGCCCGAATCCGCGCAGCGGACGGCCGAGAGAATCAGGGGGATCGTGGCGCGCGCCGAGCACCAGCTCGGGGACGGACGGAAGGTGAAGGTGACGATCAGCGTCGGCGGATGCATCTATCCGCAGGATGCGCAGAACGAGAGCCATCTGCTCCGCATGGCCGACAAGGCGCTGTATCTGGCGAAGGAGAAGGGCAAGAATCGGGTCATCTTCTGCGGCGATTGACGCCGTATGATCGTCAGCGCGGGTCCGGGAGGGCGCCGCGCCGTATAGAATCGCGAGGGACGGCAGCGAGGGAGGCGGGGAATGGTGCGGTGGTGGGCTGCCTTTTTCATTGCGGGGCTCGTCGCTCCGCCGGACGGACGAACGGGATTCGCCGCGTCGCTCATCGCATCCGGGCTCGCCGCGGGATCGATCGGGGGGGCGGCTCGCCCGGGGCTCCGGCCGAGCGGCCGCAGGCGGCCCGATCCGCCCGCCCCATCCGTCGCCCGGTTCGCCGCCCTGTGCGCGGCGGGCATCATCCTCTGGCAGTGCGCGGGGCTCTGTCGCCTCGCCCGCGACGTCGATGCGACCGGCGGCGCGATCCGTCCCGCCGCGGCCGGCTCGGGCGTCCTCGCCGGGTGCCGCCGCCGGCTGCTGTCGTCGCTCGACGACGGGAGGCTCTCGCGACGCGCCCGGGGTCTTGTCGGCGCGCTCATTCTCGACGACCGCCGCGGCCTCGATTTCAAGCTCAGCGAGACCTACTCGTACCTGGGCATCACGCATTTTCTCGCGCTGAGCGGCATGCATCTCGGCGCCGTCGCGATTCCGCTCTCGTTCATGCTGTCGCGATGCATCAGATCGAGGCGCGGGAGCGACGCCTGCCTGCTCGCGCTCCTGTGCGCTTACGCGGGGATCGCCGGCTTTCCCCCATCGCTGCTCCGGGCGCTGTTCCTCTGCGCCGCCGTCATCGGCTGCCGGCGCATCGGAACGCATACCGACCTCAGCGGCGCCCTCGTGGCGGGGTCGTGGATCCTGATCGCCGTCGACCCGCCCATTGTCTTCGACGTCGGTTTTCAGCTCTCATTCGCGGCGGTCTGCGGCATCGCGCTCGTCGCCATGCCGCTCTCGACGCGCGTCGAAGCTCGGATGCCCGGCGGGGCCGTCGGCGCCGTCGCAAAGGCGCTCCTT
>JBFYZJ010000065.1:0-5620 GCA_041309565.1 Candidatus Krumholzibacteriota bacterium | reverse complement strand
TTCCCGGCGGAATGGACGGGCACTCTCACCGGCGCCGATCCTGGATTTGCGGATCTGGCGAACAAGCTGCTGCGGCCCGCCGCCGGCTCCATCCTCATCGACGCGGGCACGGCTTCGATGCCGAGCCCCGCCGGATCGCCGTTTCCGAATCCGATCGCCGCGCCGCTCTTTCATCCCCCGCAGGCCGCGCTCATTCCTGTGGGAACCGCCGAGCTTCGTCCCGTCGCCGGCACGATCGACATCGGGGCGTTCGAGCGGCAATAGCGTCGATCCGGCCCGCGGCCCGCTTTGCCGCACGGGCGCCGACGAGTCGTTCCAAGGCGTCGACCAATCATTCCGATTTCCCTCCCGAATTTGTGTAACTTCTTCGCCCGGTAAGTCTATTATCGGCGGAGGAGGAACATGCTGCATTTTCAAGAGCTATACGATTCTCACGCGGCGGATGTGTACCGCTTCGCCTTCTCGCTCGCGGGGGACCGAATGGAAGCGGAGGACATCACCTCCGAGACCTTTGTCCGCGCGTGGGCGAGGCGCGAGGCGATCCGCACGGAAACGCTGAAGGCGTACCTGTTCACGATCGCCCGCAACACGTTCCTCGAACGGTTGCGGAAGCGCCGCCGCGAGGTTCCTCTCGACGAGACCATGACGGATCCCGCGGCCGGGCCGGTCGATCGCGCCGAATCCCGCCTCGAGCTCATACGGGTCGAAAAGCTCCTCGGCGGGTTTCCGGAGATCGATCGCGCCGCGTTCGTCCTGCGGGTGAGGCACGGGCTTCCGTACGAGGAGATCGCGCGCGTGCTCGACATTACCCTCGCCTCGGCGAAGGTAAAGGTGCATCGAGCCCGCAGGAGGCTTCTTGCCGCCTGCATCGACCGAAAGGAGTCATGAAATGAATGTCAGCCGAAACGTGATTCTCGATCTGCTGCCTCTCTACGTCGCGAACGAAGCGAGCGCCGACACGCGCTCGCTCGTCGAAGCGTACCTCGCGAAGGATCCGGCCGCCGCCGATATCGCGAAGGAGCTCGCCCGGATGGAAGCGGCGGGGGACGCGCCCGCGCCGCTCAACAAGGAGGATGCCATGGAAGCCTATCGTGAAGCCAAGCGGATCATGTTCAAGCGCACCGTACTGATCGCGTCGTTGATCGCGGTTGGATTCGTGCTCGTGCTCGGATTCATGTTCGTCGTCTGGTTCGGGGCGCTCAGGCTCGTTTCGTAATTCGCCCGTCGGCGGACGGCCGGGCGGGAGCGCTCTACCGGACCTTGAGGAGCTTCTGCGTGATCGCCTCCCGGGGGGAGGAGATCCGGCAGAAATAGAGACCCGAGGCGCACGGAAGCCCTCTCTCGTCCCGGCCGTCCCAGACCATGCGGCGCGCGCCGGCGCCCGCGGCCCCGGTCCAGAGCGGCCGCACGAGAGCTCCCCGGACATCGAAGATCTCCACGCGAATACGTTCCTCCGCGCGGGCCTCGATCTCGATCGAGACGAAGGCGCCGAACGGATTGGGGGCGATGGATGCCCGGAGCGGTGGCATCCCCCGCTCGCCATCGACGCCGGTCGTTGCGGCTTCGGCGGTGACGGTGTCGGAGATATTGTCGCTGAATCGCGCGACGGCCCTGCTCCACGAGTCGTTCGCGAGCGGCTCGATGCCCGCGGCCGACCGGTAGATCACCGGCGAGCCGTAATCGAGCGTTTGGGGGCGCATGGGGTAGGGGATCCCCCCGTCGAAGACGATCTCGGCGGCGACGGGGCAGTCGCCGTTCGGATCGGAGTAGGTCAGCTGCGCGTACGCGCCGGCCCCGCTTCCTTCGAATGAGAGACCCTCGAGCGCCGGAAGTTGATTCGCGGCGGGAGCGATTGCGAGCTCGCGGAGCCAGCACTGTCCGCCCGGCGTGCGGTCGGCCTCGACGGCGCCGCCGAGGAGCGTTATCCGCTGCGTGAAGCCCGCCACGCCGATCGCCGGGTCCGCCGGATCGTACCACGACATGAAGTACGGATCGGCCGTGAGATCGGCCAGGTTGCATGAGAGGAGCAGCGTGTTCTCGGCCGCAAACTCCTGCACGGTTATAGTTCCGATCTTCGTGAGGTCGCCGAAACCGCTCCCCGTGATCTTGTAAAGTCCCGGGGCGATGACGCCCGGCTGGTTCAGCGTCTGCATGAGGGCGAACACGGTGTCGGGATCGGCCTGCGCTGGATCGGCGATCGCGAGAAGGTAGCCGAAGAAGGTGAGCCCCTGGCTCACCGGGAATCCGCCTCCCGCGTTCTTCAGCGCCGCGAATATTTTCGTTCCCGAAAAGCTCACCCGGCACTCGACGAGGTCGAGATTCACGTAGCTGTAGAGATGATCGCCGGCCGGATCGACGGCGAGACGCGTGAGATCGGAGGGGGACGGCGCCGCGCCGTCGGCGATGCGCACCGGCATGAGGTCGATCTCCCCCCCCTGCAGCAGCCTGAAGCCGTAGTATCGCGCGGCGGACACGGGTCCGGGAACCGATGCGGCGACCGTCGCGGGCCCGTCGGCGATCGTGATCATCGCCTGCTCGACGACGCCGGCCCCCGCGTAGAGGAGAAAGTTCTCGACGCCGGCGCCCGAGGGATTCTCGACTCGGATCTCGATCGCGGCGCCCGGCAGAAGCGCGCTGTGGCGAATGTCGTTCCAGTACTCATATGCCTGTGCCCCCGATGCGAGCGCGAGCAGCACGGCCGCGAGCGGGATCGTTCTCATGGCGAGCCTCCTAGAATCCTATGCCGATGACGATGTAGTGCGCCTGATTCTTCAGCGGAACCGGGTCGTTGTCGATGAGGATGCTCTCGTCGCCGAAGGGGACGTATGCATAGGTCGGCATCGAGAGTGTATTCCATCCGATGACGAAACGATACTCGAGGGACGCCCGCAGGTTCCAGACGCCGGTTTCCGCGTCGAAGCCGTACACGAACGAGTAGTCGAACATGTCCACTTCCGACATGTCGGCGTCCGCGCTCAACGGCACGGATTGGCTCCCGTCGTCGATGACGCCGGCAAGCGAATAATGGTCGCGCACCATGAGCGAGAGCGCCGTGCCCGCTATCGAGTGGATGGCGAAATTCTCCCGCTGCACCAGGGCGAACTTCATGAAGACCGGTATTTCGATATAATCCATGTCGTACCTGACGTCGAGCACCGTCGGGATATCGAGAATATCGACTCCGATTTCCTGCCGCGAGCCCTTCTGCACGTACATGATCTCCTGCTGAATCCCGAAGCGCGACGTCACCGGCACGTAGAGGAACGCGCCGGCGGCGAATCCCGTTCGCCAGCGGCTCTTGACCGTGTATTCGGAATTCCGCTCCTCGATGCCGGCGTGCTGAGCGAAGCTCGCGCCTCCCTTGAAGCCGTAGGTGAATGAAACGGGCGTGTCAGAGTTCTCCCCTTCCGACCCGGGAGCGCGTGATGCCTCTGCGCGAGCCGGTGGGAGAAATGACGCGTCGGCGAAGCTCACGGCAATAAAAAAAGAGGCGATTTGTACGATGCGTCGAGGTTTCAACGTCGGCTCCTGTCGCCCCGGAGGTTTTCGCGATGTCATCTTAATTTATAATCGTTGTGGATTGTAGCAGTGTTCGGAACGCATGTCAACGCAGCAGCGATGTTTCGGATGATGTTTCGGACGCCCTGCGGCCGAACCGGATGATTGTGATCGAATCGCCGTTCCCGGCGCACAATCCGGCCGTGCCCGTGGCGGGGGGATGTGCTAGACTTTTCCCGCCATGCATTCCGGAGCGCAGATATGAACGGGCATGTATCCGGGCGCGCAGCGCCGAGCGAGACCACGTCGAAGTCCGATCGCACGGGTCTCCGGCTGACGACGGTCTTTATAATCGCCGTCATCGTGCGTCTCGCCGCGGCCCAGTGGGCTGCGGGCGGGCTCGACCGCGGGCTCGCCGGAGACGAGCCGGACTACGTCGGGCGGGCCGTGAGCCTCGTCGAAGGCCGGGGAATCGCCGACGAGCTCGGCAGGCCGAGCTCGCTCCGCATGCCGGGTGTGCCGCTCGTGCTCGCGATGGTCTTCTCCGTCGCGGGCCGCGACATCCTCTGGGCGCGCGTCCTGATGTGCTTCGTCGGAGCGCTCCTCGCGCCCGTCTGCTGGCTGCTCGGCCGCGCGCTCGCCGGCAGGCGCGCCGGGCTGATATGCGCGCTCGCCGCCGCCGTATTCCCGAACTGGGTGTGGTACGCGAGCGACTTTCTCACCGACATGTGGAGCGCGATCCTGACGGGCCTCGCCGTTCTGGCCCTGATCGAAGGATGGAGAAGGAATGCGCTGCAGTGGTTCGCGCTCGCCGGCCTCATCGCCGGCGCCGGCGTACTGTTCCGGGCGACGGGCCTGGCGCTCCTGCCGGGCATCGTTCTCTGGACGCTTCTGGTCGTGCCGGGCCGGCGCCGTCTCGCGGCCGCGGCACTCGTGTGCGTCGCGGCGTCTGCCGTCATCGCGCCGTGGGCCGTCCGAAACACGCTCGTGCAGGGGGAGTTCACACCGGTCTCCACGCAGGGGGGTATCGAGCTCAACATCGCCAACAATCCGCGGGCGACGGGGATCCTTGCGCACGATTTCAAGCTCTACGCGAATGAGCTGTCCGGCGTGCATCCGCGCGACGCTTTCGCGACCGAGGCGCAGCGGAGCGAGCGGTACGAGGCTGACGCCGTCTCATTCATCCGCGAGAATCCCGGCCGGTTCCTGCGGCTCTCGGCGATCCGAATCGGGGAGCTCTGGAAGGTATACTCCTCGCGCGTTCCCCTCTGGCAGAGCTTGTTGACGATCTGCAGCTTCGGGATCGCGCTCCCCTTCGCGGCGCTCCAGATTGTCTTGCACGGCCGGCGGCGGGGTGCGACGATGCTCTTTGTCATTCTGCTCGCAAGCCACACGGCTGTTCACGCCGTCTTCACGTCCGTCATCCGCTATCGCATCCCGATAGAGCCGCTCGTGCTGGCCCTCGCCGCGGCGGGAATCATGTGGCTGCTCGATCGCCGCGCCTAACGGAGAAGAACCATCTTCTTCGTCTGCGTGAAGCTCCCTGCGGTGATCCGGTAGAAGTAGATGCCACTTGCCGCTCTGCCGCCGTTATCGCTCTTCCCGTTCCAGCTGATCTCTTTCCGTCCCTCGCTCATATGAGCGTCGATCAGGGTGGCGACGAGCTCGCCCTTCACGTTGTAAACGGCGAGTCGTACCCAAGCAGGGCGGGGAAGATCGAAACCGATCCTCGTGACGGGATTGAAGGGATTCGGCACGTTCTGCCGCAGGGCGAACCCTTCGGGCACGAGCGGCGCGTCGGCGCCCGTCGTCGTCGCGGGAGAAGCCGCGGCGCTCTCGTTTCCCGCATGGTCGACGGCCGTGATCTTGTAACGATAGCGGTACCCTTCCTCGATATCGTCGAGCCAGCCGGTTTCCGCCGTCGCGTGCACGAGATTGTCGGGGGACGGAACGAAGTCCTCGCTCTCGGAGCGGTATACGCGGAAGTACTGGAAGTCTTCGTCCGCGATCGGGCTCCAGGTCAGGTCGTTCCCCGCGCCCGTGTTGTACGCGACGACGAAGCCCTCCGGCACGCCGGGAGCGATGTTGTCGACGGACCAGCCGCTGTCCGGCGAGATCGGAA
>JBFYZJ010000064.1:0-2943 GCA_041309565.1 Candidatus Krumholzibacteriota bacterium | reverse complement strand
CCATCATCCAGGCGGCCTCGAGCGGCGTGAGCATGGAGGGCGCGACGATGTACTGCACCACCGCCCCGTGCGCCACGTGCGCCAAGATGATCCTCAACGCGGGCATCAAGCGCCTCGTTCTCGGCGGGCGCTACCCTGACGCCCTCGGCGAAGCCCTCATCAAGGAAGCGGGCCTCGAGACCGAGTATCAGATACTCGAGCCGACGAGCTGAGCGCTTCCGGCAGGGAGATGGTCAATGCGGTGCCCTTCGTGCGGTCATGAGGAAGACCGGGTCGTCGACAGCCGCGCCACGAAGGAGAACTCCGCGGTGCGCAGGCGCCGCGAGTGCCTCAAGTGCAGCGCGCGCTTCACGACATACGAATACATCGAGCACACGCCCCTCATGGTCGTCAAAAAGGACGGCCGCCGCGAGCATTACAGCAGGGAAAAGATCATGAACGGGCTGCTCCGGGCGTGCGAGAAGCGCCCCGTGTCGCGCGAGGCGCTCGAGAGGCTCGTCGACGACATCGAGGAGTCGATCGGCCGCCGCGTGCGGGACGAGATCCCGACGAGCGAGATCGGCAACGAGATCATCAAGCGCCTCGGCACGCTCGATCAGGTCGCCTACGTGCGCTTCGCGTCCGTGTACCGCGAGTTCAAGGACGCGGCGCAGTTCTTCGACGAGCTGCGGAGCCTGCTCGAGCGCAAGGGATGAACGCTTGCGGGGGAGGCGGCGGATGGTGTACCATACCGGTATTCGAACGGCATCGAGTGCGAGAGGGTTCGGTCGCAAAGGAGGTCGGTTCATGATGACTTCGGCGCGATCCGGCGCGGGATTCCTACTCGCCGCGTGCGCGGCCCTCGTGTTCGGCGTCCTCGCCGCATACGGTTCCGGCGCGCGGGCCGAGGAGAAAGGACCCATCAAGCTCACGTTCAACCTGCCCGAGGGAACGGTGCTGCAGTACGAGTCGTTCAACTCGCTCAACCAGAACTTCAGCGGCACGGACGCCGCGATGAACCAGACCTCGAAGGTCGAGATGGCGTACGGGGCCGCCCCCGACTCCCTGGGAGCCTCGCGGGTCGATCTCAAGTACCACGAGGTGAAGTCGAGCCTCGTCATGGGCGGCAAGCTCATGGACTGGAGTCCGCCGCTCAAGCTCGAGGGAGCGACGATCAGGATCTGGATTATGCCCACCGCCGATATCGTCCGGTTCGATCCGGGGCGCGGTATCCCGGGGATGTCGAGCCCGGACGACATACAGGAGATCATCGACGCGTGGTTCGTGAAGTTCCCCGAAGGGGAGCTGACGGTCGGGCAGACGTGGACCGAGGAGATCGAGCGCGGAAAGCGCGACGACGGCCCCCCGGCGGCGAAGGGCCAGATGGTCTACACGCTCAAGAAGTGCGAGAAGAAGGGGGATCTCGAGGTCGCCTGCATCGAAGGCAAGATGAAGCTCGATCTCAACCAGGACACCGGCGCCGGCACGCTCGTCGGCGAGGGGAAGGCGACCCTCAAGGCGCAGGTGGCGCTCGTGGGCGGCTATATCGTCGAGCTCAAGGAAACGATCGATATCAGCGGCGATATCGTCTCGAAGGATCCGATAACCGACAAGGTGACGAAGCGCGGGACGGCGGCCACCCAGACGTACGAGCGCAAGCTGAAGCGCTAGCGCGGGACGGTCGTGGCGGAAGAGCGGAAGGAAAATCTCAAGGAAATGGGGTTCCTCGATCACCTCGAGGAGCTCCGCTCCATGCTGGTCGCCTCGCTCATCGCGGCGGTCGGCGCATCCGCCGTCATCTGGTTCTTCTCGAGGCGGATTCTCGATTTTCTCATCGATCATCTCCCCGTCAAGGATCTCTACTTCTTCGCCCCGGGCGAGGCGTTCATGATCAGGATGAAGCTCACGTTCATCCTCGGCGCCCTCGTCACGTTTCCCTATATCCTCTATCGGGTGTGGCGGTTCGTCGCGCCGGCCCTCTTCCGGAACGAAAAGAGCCTCGTCGTTCCCGTCGCCGCGGTCTCGGTCGCGCTGTTCTACTGTGGGCTTCTCTTCGCCTACTGGGTGATGATGCCGATCGTGCTCAAGTTCTTCGTGGAGTTCGGCACGGAAAGCCTCACCCCGATGCTCTCGGTGGAGAAGTACTTCGGCTTCGTCGCGAAGCTCAGCTTCGCGTTCGGGATCGTGTTCCAGCTCCCGCTCGTCGTCATCATGCTCACGTCGATGGGGCTCGTCTCGGCACGGACGCTGCTGCGCCAGTGGCGGTGGGCGATCCTCATCATCTTCGTCGTGGCGGCCGTGTTCACCCCGCCCGATCCCATCTCGCAGATCTTCATGGCGGTGCCGCTCAGCGTGCTGTTCTTCGGGAGCGTGGCCGCCTCGTTCCTCATCGAGCGGCGCCGGAAGAAACCCGAAGCGAATTCAGGCGAATAGCCCGGCGTCCTAGTCGAACAGCTTCTCGGTCTTCTGGTACGCGGTGTGGACACGTTCCACCGCGGCCAGGATCTCCTCCTTGCTGTCCTTCTTCGCGGTCTCGGCGAATTCGGCGACGCAGGTCTCGAGCTCCTGCACGGCGAGCTGATAATCGGCCTGCCGGTCGGCGAGCCGCTTCGGGAGCGCCGCTTCCTTGAGCGGCGCGTTCTTCGTCTGCATCGCCGCGGCCGCGGCGCGGATCTGGGCTAGATCGTACGCCGGCGCGTAGTAGTGGTAGAGCTTGTACATCTCCTGATGGAACGACTCGAGCGCGGGCACGACCGGACGGATCGCGCGGACGAGCTGCTCGTACGCCGCGTGGAACGCCTCGGTCTGGGCGAGCATCTCCGCCTCGTTGCCGGCGGCCGCCGCCGCGTGCAGATTCGCCAGCGTCTCCTTCAGATTGGCCTTCTTGTCGGCCCAATCCTGCTGCTTGTCGCGCAGGATGCCGGGCAGCGGAGCCGCGTCGAGCGCCGCCACGAGCGTGTCGGC
>JBFYZJ010000063.1:0-2618 GCA_041309565.1 Candidatus Krumholzibacteriota bacterium | reverse complement strand
GCTGTTTTTCATAGGGCAAGCTACCTCTTCGATAAGGCCGAAAGAACCGAAATCGCATGTCATTCATAACATACCAGATCGAAGCGATTCATTCAAATATTTGCCGGCAAGGCATGCAAATTGCTCGTTTTCATGCGGATAACCATAACCAGCGGGATCGTTTCATCGGGCTGAAGGCGGAGCCGCGAACATGCCTCAACTGATCGCGAGCATCATCGAATCCTCGGACGCCGTCCGCGAGAACCTTGCGCGTCTCTGCGAGGAGAGCGGGTGGCGGGCGAAGCGATTCTCGTCCGTCGGCGATTTCATCGCGGCGCGGCACCCGAGGGAATTCCAGATGCTCCTCCTCTCGCTCGACGAGGGAGCGCCCGCGCAGGACGCCGAATCCGCGCTCGCGCCGCTATGCGCGTGGCGGGAGGATCACCCGCAGTCGCAGATCGTGCTCTTCGCGCCGGAAGGTTATCAGGCGGCGGACCGGGCCGCCCTCGTCGTCGGGGCGCGCCACGTTCTCCACAAGCCGTACCGCGAGGAGGACGTCTCGCAGATTCTCGCTGCCGCCGCGCAGGGCGTCGTCAGGCGCACGCGCACGCGGATGCTCGAGAAGCGCGCCGCCGCGCGCGAGGGCTTCGAGGAGATCGTCGGCGCGAGCGAACGGATGAGCGCCGTGATCGAGCTCGCGCGCAAGGTGGCGGCGAGCGATACGACCTCCATCATGATCACCGGCGAATGCGGCACGGGAAAGGGCGCGCTCGCCAAGGCGATGCACCTCGCGAGCCCGCGGCGCGAGGGCCCGTTCATCGACGTCAACTGCGCCGCTATCCCGCGCAACCTCCTCGAGAGCGAGTTCTTCGGCCACGAGCCGGGCGCGTTCACCGACGCGAAGGAAGAGAAGATCGGGCTCTTCGAATGCGCGAACGGCGGCACCATCTTCCTCGACGAGGTGGGCGAGATCGATTACGCGCTGCAGGCAAAGCTCCTCAAGTTCCTCGACTCGCGCACGATCTGGCGCGTGGGAGGCACCCGGTTTCTCCCGGTGGACGTCAAGGTCATCTCCGCGACGAACCGGGACCTGAAGGAGGCCGTCGCCACGCGGCGGTTCAGGGAGGATCTCTTCTACAGGCTGAACGTGGTCGAGATCACCATCCCGCCGCTCCGGGAACGCGTCGCCGACATCAGGCCGATCGCGCTCGCGTCCACGCAGCGGTTCTCGGCCCGGATCAACAAGGGCGTCTCGCTGAGCGAGAACGCCATCGAGGCCCTCGAACGCTATTCGTGGCCGGGGAACATCCGCGAGCTCATCAACGTCATCGAGCGCGCGGTGCTCCTCAACGCGACCGGCACCATCGAACCGGCCGATTTCCCGTTCTCGAAGGAAGAACGGGCAATCGCGCTCCCTCTCAAGGAACATGAAGAAACGATCGTCATCGATATGCCCCCGAACGGGGTGCCGCTCGATGCGGTCGAGAAGGCGATCATCGTCGCGGCGCTGGCCCGCGCCGGCGGCAACGTGACCCGCGCGGCGGGGCTTCTCAAGGTCGGACGAGGAACCTTGAGGTACAAGATGAAAAAGCACGGAATCGCCGCCGAGGCGTCGCAGAAAAAACTCCGAAATGGATCATTTGAGCCAGTCCTCGTAAACGATTGATCCTTCTTTAGATGGCCCGGCGCTCGCGGGCCGCCCCCTGAAATCACCCCCTCCGACAAGAAAAAATTCCGCAGGCGGGATCGGCGCAGATGGCCGCATGCCAGCCGATTTTCGGAAATCCGCTGCGGCGCCGCGGGAAACACGGGCGTTTCGGGCAGTTGCGTATTTATAGATTAATCAGTCAGTTGCGCGCTCGTGCGAGACCTCGAACGATCATTCTCGGGGCCTCGCGCGGGCTCTTCGAACCTCCGCCGAGCGCCCTCGCGCGACGGGTGGCCTCCGCATTGCCATATCCCCTACCAGCGAACAAGAAGTTTTTCAACCCCCTTAGGAGGTGGGTAGCGTGTGTAGAGAAAAGAAAGCCCTCAGAAACCTGCTGATGGCAATCACCCTCCTCACTGTACTGGCTGCTCTTGGGTGTGGGACCAACTCTCCTGTCGCCCCCTCACTCCCCCCTTCCATGCCCGGCGTAGAAGACCCTGCTTTCGCTACGCTGCTACCTGCCTCTAAGGGGATTGACGACTCTATGATGAGAAGCGCCGTCGCTTCGGCCATGATCTCAGCCAAAGACGGCGGTGTCGTGAGCAACGGTTACTACTCGGTGTACTTCGCCCCCGGCGCTCTCAAGGAAGACACCGAGATCAGCATCGAGATGCCCGAGTTCCCCAAAGCGATCGTCCGCCTGAGCCCGCATGGGATCGAGTTCCATGCTGAAGTGATCCTGGCGCTGGATCTGGGCAAGGCGGCAGAAGAGAGCAGCGATTGGGCCGTCCTCTGGCTCAATGAAGACAGCGATCGCTGGGAGAGCATCGGCGGCTACATTGAAGACGGCCAGCTCAAGGCCCAGCTGAAGCACTTCAGCGAATACGGTAATGATCCTCTTATCCGGGTGCAACCCGGAATCGACCCATAACGAATGGAGGTAACCGCCGTCACTTACTCGAGCCCTCCCCCTTCGGGGAGGGTTTTTTAT
>JBFYZJ010000062.1:0-3148 GCA_041309565.1 Candidatus Krumholzibacteriota bacterium | reverse complement strand
GGCGCCTCGGTCGTCGGCCAGCTCGGCGACCTGTGCGAATCGATGATCAAGCGTGACGTGAAGATCAAGGATTCCTCCCGGACGATTCCGGGGCACGGCGGCGTGCTCGACCGGTTCGATTCACTCCTGTTCACGGCTCCCCTGATCTATTACGTCCTGAAGTACGTGATATTCGCATGATGAAGCGCATCGTCATACTCGGCTCGACCGGTTCGATCGGACGGTCCGCGCTCGAAATACTCGAGCGCGCGAGCGGCGAATTCGAGGTCGCGGGGCTCGCCGCCGGCGACAACGTCGAGGAGCTCGCCGCGCAGCTCGAGCGGTTTCCCGAAACGCGGTTCTCCGCGCGGAACGGCGCGACGGCCGACGCGATCATGAAGCGGCGCGGGCTCGCCGGGCGGGCCGCCGGCTACGGCGACGAGGGGATGGAGGCGCTCATCCGGGAGACGGCTCCGAGTCTCGTCATCAACGCGCTCGTCGGGATATCGGGGCTCAGGCCGACCATGACCGCGCTCGAGATCGGTTGCACCGTAGCGCTCGCGAACAAGGAGACGCTCGTGACCGCCGGCGAGCTCATTGCGCGGCGGTTTCCCCGCGAGTCCGGCACGATCATCCCGATCGACAGCGAGCACTTTTCCATCTCCCGCTGCCTGCGCGGGAACCGCGGCGACGCGATGGAGATCGTCCTCACCGCGTCGGGAGGGCCCTTTCGCGGGAAGCGGCAGGCGGATCTCGCCGGCGTCACCGTCGGCGAGGTGCTCGACCACCCGACCTGGAAGATGGGGCCGAAAGTGACCGTCGATTCGGCGAATTTGCTCAACAAGGGACTCGAGGTGATCGAGGCGCGCTGGCTGTTCGATTTTCCCTACGACGCGATCAAGGTCGTCGTGCACCCGCAGTCGATCGTGCACGGGTTCGTGCGCCTGCGCGACGGCTCGCTCATCGCGCACCTCGGGCCGGCCGACATGAAGCTCGCCCTCATGGGCGCGCTGTACCATCCGGAGGTCCGCGAATTTCCCTGGCGTTCGCTCGGGCTCGACGAGCTCGGGGGGCTCGAGTTCACCCCGCTCCCGCGCGAGGAATACCCCGCGTATTCGCTCGCGCTCGCGGCGGCGGAGCGGGGCGGCACGGCGCCGGCCGCGCTCAACGCGGCGGACGAAACGGCCGTGCGCGCGTTTCTCGCGGGGAAAATCGGTTTTACGACGATCGTTTCGTGGATCGAGGAGGCGCTCGGGGCGCACACGGTGCGCCCGATCGGCTCGCTCGACGACGTGTTCGAAGCGGATCGCTGGACGAGGGAATTCCTCGCGAGGCGCCACCGCGAAGCGCTCTTCACGTGACGGAGGATTCATGCTACTCACCGTGGCGGCATTCATGTTCGTTCTCGGAATCGTCGTGTTCGTGCACGAATTCGGGCATTTCATCGTGGCGAAGCTCAACCGCATCTACGTCATGACCTTCTCGTTCGGCTTCGGGCCGAAGCTCCTGCGCAAGAGGGTCGGCGAAACGGAGTACGCGATCAGCGCGCTGCCGTTCGGGGGGTACGTGAAGTTCGCCGGGGAGCTGAGCGAGACGGAGGACAAGAAGAAGGGGACGGGGGAGGGCGCCGCGACTTCGGGCGAACCCGACGTTCCTCCCGAGCGCATGTACCGGAACAGGCCGCCGCTCGGCCGGATGTCGGTCGTGCTCGCGGGCCCCGCGATGAATTTCATCCTCGCGCTCGTCGTTTACATCGTGAGCCTCTACGTCGAAGGGATCTACGTCAATCCGAGCACGGCGATCCAGGAGATCGAGAGCGGCAGCCCCGCCGAACGGGCCGGATTGATGACGGGGGATACGATTCTCTCGATCGACGGGCAGCAGCTCAAGTACTGGGGTCAAATCGAGAAGCTCCTTTCCGCGGGCAAGGGATCGGCCTCGCGGTACGCGGTGCTCCGCGGCGGCGATACGCTGTCGATCGATATCGAGCCCCGCTACGACGACGAGATCGGGGCCTGGAGAATCGGGATCGTATCGCATCTGCCCGCGCGGATCGGCGACGTCAAGAAGGACAGCCCCGCCGAGCGGGCCGGCCTGCGGAGCGGCGCGACGATTCTCTCGATCAACGACACGACGGTGACGAAGTACTCGGAGCTCGAGGAACGGATCCTCCCGAGGCCGGGGCGGCCCATGAAGTTCGTTTGGGAATACGCGGGGACGACGCATACCTCCGTGATCACTCCCGCCTCCGGCGAGGCGGCGTCCGAAGGGGAGCGCCTCGATGTCGTGAAGGTGGGGCAGATCGGCATCAGCCCGTACTACGAGAAGGTGAGGATCTCTCCCGGCGAGGCGATCGTGTACGGATCGAGGGCGTTCGCGAATCTCTTCGAATCGATCATCGATTTTCTCGGCAAGCTGGTCACGGGGCACGCGACGATTCGGGCGGTCGGGGGGCCCCTCCGTGTGGGCGTCATGGCGGGAGACATGATCCGGTGGGGATTCAACTATCTCATCTATTTCCTGGCGTTTTTCTCTCTCAACCTGGCGATATTCAACCTGCTGCCCATCCTCCCCTTCGACGGGGGACACTTCGTGCTCGGTCTCATCGAGCTCGTGACGAGGCGCAAGCTGGGGAAACGCGTTCAGATGGTGCTGACGCAGGCGGGATTCATCATTCTCATCGTGCTCATGGCGTTCATACTATCGGTCGATATTTTCAATCTGGTGCGTTAGTTTCTTTCTCGAGGGAGCGGTAGCGTAATTCGTTTATTCTGTTATAGATAGCCAACCAACGTTCGGGCTTTTTCTCAAGCTCGGCGAGCGTTCTCCGTATTCGCTCTCGGTCCAGATTCTCATCGAGCTCTTTTCGTTCCTCCTCGCGGGAGGCCGGATTGTCATGTTCCAGCTTTTCAAATTCTATTATTTTCATATAATAATCGACGAGGTAACGCTCGTCGGGAGTCAGGGTTCGCGTTTTTTCCTTGGTGATGGGATCGGGGCTCTGGCAGGAGCACAGGAGAAGTGCAGCCGTCGCGACGGCTGCCGCGCACGCGGAGAGCGATCTCAAGCGAAGCCGTTTTGCCCCCGCCGGAGACGGGGGGGTCCGCGTTTCTCGCGCACGAGGCATCCGTACCAAGATTCTCCTCCTGCATGCACGGTACAGGTCGGG
>JBFYZJ010000061.1:0-2639 GCA_041309565.1 Candidatus Krumholzibacteriota bacterium | reverse complement strand
GAGCTTACGGTAAAGATCCCGATTCCTGATGTTCTCGGGTTTGCCGAGCTCCTCGCCGAGCTGATCGAAGCGCGCGAGCACGTTCTGATAGTGGCTGTTCGACTCCACCGGATCCTCCATTCGACGGCCGCCCGGAGCGGCGATGCCGCGGGCCGGGCACGCGAGCGGCGGCACGTCGCAACTGTAATCAATGCAGTGCTAGGATTCCACCATTTTGTCGCCGAGGCAGGCGTCGAGCGCGGCGATGGCGACCTCGATCTGGTCGCTCGACGGCTCCTTCGTGGTGAGCCGCTGGAGAAACATCCCGGGCCACACGAGGAGCGCCAGGTAGGGGCGCACGGACGGCTTCGCCGAGAGCTTGAGGAGCTCGTACGAAACGCCGCCGATGACGGGGATGAACGCGAAACGGACGAGCTTGTCGCCGATGCTCTGCGGCCGACCGAGCATCATGAACACGACGATGCTCACGACGACGACGAGGAGCAGGAAGCTCGTGCTGCACCGCGCGTGGACCGTCGAATACGGCTGCACGTTCTCGAGCGTCGCGCGTCCCTCCTCCTCGAACGCGGAGATCGTCTTGTGCTCGGCGCCGTGATACTCGAATATCCGCCGCATCTCTTTCCACCGCGTGATGAGCACGATGTACAGGACGAGGAAGACGAGGCGGATCACGCCGTCGATGAGGTTGAAGAGCACCCCGTGGGTGAAGCCGGTGAGCTCCGTGAGGAAGAGCGGCAGGTAGAAGAACAGGCCGAATCCGAGCGCGAAGGCCGCGAGAATCGTGAGGAAGATATGGATGAACGAGAGCCCCTTCTGCGGTTTCTTCTCCCCGTCGCCCGGAGCCGCGGCGTCCTCCTGCCCGGGAAGCTCCTCGGATGCCTTCTCGGCCGAGAAGGAGAGCGACTTGATCGCGATGACGAAGGTCTCGACGAAGGCGATCGCGCCGCGAACCACCGGGATGTTGAGGGGACGATAGCGCCTGACGAGACTCGTGAAGGGCTCCGTCTGCACGGCGATCCCGCCCCCCGCGGTGCGCACCGCCGTGGCGATGCACGTCGGCGAACGCATCATCACGCCTTCGATGACGGCCTGTCCGCCCACCTGGAGGCGCCTTCTCGCGTCTTTTCCGGACATGAGCCCCTTACACGAGCGCTGAGGAGGATGGTTCCGGGGAGGCTACTTCGCCGAATCCGTTCCGGCGTCCTTGTCGGCCTTCTTCTTGCCCTTGTAGTCGGCGTACTTGCGCTGGAAGCGCTCGACGCGGCCGGCGGTGTCGATGAGCTTCTGCTTGCCCGTGAAGAACGGATGGCACCGGGAACAGATTTCGACGTGGATGTCCTGTTTGGTGGATGACGTCTCGATCACGTTGCCGCAGAGGCACGTGATCTTCATCCGCTTGTAGTCGGGATGAATTTCCTTCTTCATTTCCTACTCCCTGTTTTGCGCGACAGTTCATGCGGGCCGCATGCCGGCCCATCGTCATATTATAGCATGAAAAGCCCGCTAAATCTAATAAAGCGAATGCGGGAACACAAACGGAATTTTCCGGTCGCGCTCGCCGGCTCCGGAGCCGCCCCTTTGCCGGGACGCGCCCTGAGCCCGGGCCCGGGCGGGCGCTAGGCGTTCATCGCGGAGAGGAATTTCTGGTTCGATTTCGTCTTGGACATCTTCTCGAGCAGAAATTCCATGGCCTCGACTACGTTCTTGTCGCTCAAGAACTTGCGCAGGATGTAGACCTTGCTGAGCACCTTCTCCGGGAGCAACAGCTCTTCCTTCCTCGTTCCCGAGCGGAAGATGTCGATCGCGGGAAACACGCGCTTGTCGGCGAGTCGCCGGTCGAGGACGATTTCGAGGTTGCCCGTGCCCTTGAATTCCTCGAAAATGACCTCGTCCATGCGGCTCCCCGTCTCGATGAGGGCCGTGGCGATGATGGTCAGGCTCCCCTGCTCTTCCGTGTTGCGCGCCGCGCCGAAGAAGCGCTTCGGCCGCTGGAGCGCGTTCGAGTCCACGCCGCCCGAGAGAATCTTGCCCGAATGGGGAACGACGGCGTTGTGCGCGCGGGCGAGCCTCGTGAGGCTGTCGAGGAGGATGACGACGTCCTTGCCGTGCTCGACGAGGCGCTTCGCCTTCTCGATGACCATGTCGGCGACCTGCACGTGCCGGTCTGCCGGCTCGTCGAACGTGGAGCTGATGACCTCTCCCTTCACGGATCGCTCCATGTCGGTGACCTCCTCGGGGCGCTCGTCGATGAGCAGCACGATGAGGTAGATCTCGGGATGGTTCGCCGTGATGGAGTTGGCGATCTTCTGCATGATGATCGTCTTGCCGGCGCGCGGGGGGGACACGATGAGGCCGCGCTGCCCCTTGCCGATGGGGGTGAGCAGGTTCATGAGCCGCGTCGAGAGATCGTCGGGATTGTTTTCGAGATTGATGAGCTGATCGGGATAGAGCGGCGTCAGGTTGTCGAAGAGGGTCTTCTTCTTGGTGTCCTCGGGATGCTCACCGTCGACCATCTCGACCTTGAGGAGCGCGAAGTAGCGCTCCGATTCCTTCGGGGCGCGGACCTGGCCCGAGACGGTGTCCCCCGTCCGGAGATCGAATTTCTTGATCTGGGATGGGGAGACGTAGATGTCGTCGGG
>JBFYZJ010000060.1:0-3986 GCA_041309565.1 Candidatus Krumholzibacteriota bacterium | reverse complement strand
GTCCGCATGCGGTGCGAAAGGCACGTCGCGAATCTGAGGTGCAGCTCGTCGAGCTTCCGGCACTCGCTGAAATCGTGCATGAGCACGAGGTACGAGCGACCGGCCGCGGTGCTCGCGCACTCGTGGATCTCGAGACCGAGGAGACGCGAGGCGCCGCTCCCGTCCCGAGCGGGCACGTCGACGAAATTGACGCATCCGCCCGCGCGGCGGTCGCCCATGATGCGTGACGTGAGCCCGTCGCGCGCCAGCGCCTCCCCCGCCTCTCGTTCGCTCCCGGCGCCCAGGATCTCCCGCGCGCGCCGGTTGACGTGAATCGGCATAAATTCCTCGTCGAGCAGCACGATCCCCTGGCCGATGGGCTCGAGGAGATCCCGCGGCGTCGCGGCGCCGAAAACGGGGCGCGGCGCGCGCCTTCGCAGCTTCTCGACGACGAAATCGAGCTCGGCGTCGCGCAGCGGCTTCAGCAATATCTCGTCCGCGCCGTTCGCGGCGGCCGCGGTGAAATCCCCCGGCTTGCGGGACGCGGTCACGAGCGCGATTCCGCCGGCGAATCCTCCGGCGCGCGCCCGGGAGACGAGCTCGGTTCCACGCATGAGCGGCATGTCGAGATCGGTGAACAGAAACGCGGGGCGGGCCCCCGGGAGCGCGCCGAGCAGGCTCGCCGGATCGTCGAAACAGACCGCCTCGATGCCCCGCTTGGCGAGTTGCCGCTCGAGAAGGGCCGCCATGAGCCGGTCATCGTCGATGACGAAGGCCGTTTCGGCGGCGCCGGCGCGGGCGTTCCCGCATTCCGGATCGGGGGCGTATGCGCGTTCATTCGACACTCGATGACTTCCCTTTCGATGCTGCGCGGCGGTTTCTTCGGTTCTGCGCGGATCATCGCAAGGCGTGTGCCCCAAAGCGCACGGAACGACGCGGGCGTGCGAACGCGTTTGCGCCTTCATAGGGAACAATGGGAGCGGAGGGAATTCGCAATATGCACTCAGGGATTGGTCGAACCGGCGCGCGGCGCCGGCCGGGGCGGCGGGAAACGGTACGCGAGCGCCGCCGAAAGGGACTTATCGAACGCGCGCGAGTCGGCGCTCCCGGTTTCGGCGGCGGCGCCCAGCTCGACGAGAAGCCGCGGCGACAGGGCGCACCCGAGCGAGAGCGCGTACTCAATGCGCTGCTCTCCGTCGTCGAAGCCGATGAAGAACGCGGAGCAATCGATCGAAATCGAGGCCGGAAGACGCGCGCCGATCGAGGCCGCGAGCGTGAAGTGAGCGTCGTTGACGAAATCACCATCGTCGCGATCCGCGGGAATGAGCGTGTAGAGCGCGACGGCCCCCGCGTCGATACCGCGCGCCGTCAGGCGAGCCTCGATGCCCCCCTCCCCCTCGAGCGACGCGTCCGAAAAGGGGCGCAGCGAAGCGGAACCCGTCGGAATCCGGGCATCGGCGCGGACGAACAGCCGCGCCGCGCCCGCCGAATCGCCGGCCACGCGGGCGCTGGCGTGCAGCATCAGGTCGCCGATGCCGTACCGGATGCCGGCGGTGTCGCGCACCGAGGGAAACTGGAGACCGATCCGGACCTCGATCCGGGGGCGGGGACGGATATGGATATCCCCCGTAAGGAGCGAGCCGCGATCCCCCCCGAGATCGCACTCGCTGTGCCTGATGACGATGAGCGCGCGCGTGGAATCGCTCGGGGGAATCGCGCGGAAGAACGAATGGGGATCGAAATAGAATCCGGTCGCGCCGCCCGGCGCGACCGGAAGCGCCGCCGCGGCGGCGAATAGGATCAGGAAGGACGCGAGTCTCACGGGGACGCCCTTCTACACCACGCCTTCCAGCAAGCGGGTCTTTCCCTGGTTCACGAAATGAACGACGATCGTCTTGCGGTGGCCGGAGAGGGTTTCCTTGGCGATCACCTTCCCGTAGTCGTTCCACGAACGGTGATAGATGACCTCGCCCACGTTGTAGTCTCCCCCCTCCTGATATTCCCGCGCGTTTTCGGTTGAGAGGTCCTCGATGGCGAGATCCTCCCGCGTCGCGCCGGCCTCTTCCTTTTCGGTCTCCTCGATTTCGTCGATATCTTCCTGATTGAGCATATGCGGAAGGTAGCCGCGACAGCCGGGGCAGTTGAGCCAGATCACGTCCTGCGTATCCGATTCCTCGACGATCGGCATTTCGAACGTTTTCTTGCATACGGAGCAATATTGCTCCACGGTCTTGCCGCGTTCTTTCCTGCTCTTCACTTTGCGCTGCGTCACCGGACCCACCCCCGTGCAACCGTTGTCAGGCGCCTGCTACTGCGAAACGATCCTGCAGCATTCATCCGCTTCCCTCGCCGAGAGGAACCGCATGCCGCACACCGGGCACACATGCTTGCCGTCGAGTCTTCCTTCGGCCTCCGCCTTGGCGAGAAGCCGGTGGAATTTCACGTAGTTCTTATCTTTCTGAAGTAGTGTATCCTCCTTGTCCACTCTCGTCATTGCCGCCCTCCCTTTCAGGGATAACCGCTTCAAAGCCCTACATGATGTAGATTTCGAGTGCAGCCCATACCATATATGGTGGGCTTATAGCACGTCTCCTCTCGACTGTCAACACTATTCCCGGAATAATCGAATCCGCCGTTGTCACCGGACGATGACGACCTTCCGCACGGCGGATTCGCTCCCCGCCGAAACGCGCAGGAAATACACGCCGGCGGGAACGGTTCTGTTTCCCGAATCGGTTCCGTCCCACGTGAACGTCATCAGGCCGCTGAAGACCTTGTTCGAATAAATGTTCTTGATGCGCTGGCCGAGCACGTTGTACACGACGATGTCGACGGAAGTCCTGACCTCGGCCGAGATATCCGATGAGGACGCCGCGCTTCGCGCGCCCGCCCCGCCGCTTCCCGTTCCCGCCGCTTCGCGGCTGATGCTCGCGGCGCCGTAGCTCTTCGGCACGTCCACCGTGAACGTGACGCTGCCCCGCGTCGGATTGGGGAGCAGATGGGAAACGATTCCCGACGCGACCGGGACGCTCGCCGTCACCGTCACCTCCTGCGAGGAGAACGAGTAATCGGCCCTGTTGTATGAGAACGTTCCTTCGATCCGATAGCGATACCGGTGCGTCGCGGCGACCGACGCATCGAGGTAGCTGTACGCGCGCTGGCTGCCGATCCCGTCCGGAACCGATACGGTCGCGATCTTCGTTTCGGCGCCGCCCGTCGTGAGGTCCGAGCGCCACACGCCGAACTCGGCGTCGAACACCTCCATGGCCGTCGTCCACGCCACCCGGACATCCTTCGCCACGGGAGTCGCGTGCACGGTTTTGTATTTGAGCCCGATCAGGAAAAGCGTGTCTTTTGCGGCGGCGGTGAGCCCCACGCTGTTCTCCACGAGGCACTCGATGACGTTCAGGCCCGGCTCGAGCTCCTTCGAAACCTCGAACGCGGTGTTGATGCTCGAAGATGTACCCCATCGGGGATCCGTGGGATTCAGCGCCTGCGATCCCAGCCCATTGACCGAAAGCCATGCGGCCTTGAGCGGGGCCGCATAATCGACGCGTTCGGGCGGCTCCTGCTGCATCGGATTCTGATTCGGGTAAGCGGCGTTCCGAAGCGCGATCGAAAGGAAATACTCCTCGCCCGAAAGCAGCGTATCGACAGCCCCTGGAACGCCCGAGAACTCCACCGTCGGCGGCAGGGAGTAGATCTTCAGATAGGTCGTGCCGCCGATTTCCACGCTTCCCATCCCCACCTGACCCTGCGTGTAATCGCAGATCGGCTGGGGCTCGGTGAAGGGGGGGGAAGCGCTCTGCATGATGCACGGAACCGTCTCCTGACACGGCATGAAAAGCGTGTTCCGGTTCGACACGGCGAGGTAGCCCGACCTGGAGTTGCAGGCTTCCTCCGCGGAGGCGTACTCGTCGAGCCCCCAGAACGTGTGGCTCATCTCGTGGATGAACACCCTGCCGAAGCCGAGCCCGTACCCGTAGCGGCAGGCCGGATAGGGGATG
>JBFYZJ010000059.1:0-7129 GCA_041309565.1 Candidatus Krumholzibacteriota bacterium | reverse complement strand
TTCCGATCGTCCCCTTCTTCTTCTACACGACGCAGAACATGATAGACCTCAAGAAGTGGGCAGGCTGGGGCTCCAACACACTCGATCGGCACCCCCCGAAGTTCATCAGCAAGAAGTAGGCGAATCCGCGCGGGAGCCGGCAACGGCCGGCTCCCGCGGTATTAAAGGCGGTTCATGACCAGGTATATCATTCGCAGGCTGCTCGGTCTCGTCCCTACCCTTCTCATCATCGTGACGGTGAGCTTCTTCGTCATCCGTGTGGCGCCGGGCGGCCCGTTTGCGCGTGAGAAGGCGATCCCGAAGCAGGTACTGGAAAACATATTGAAAAAGTACCATATGGACGAGCCGCTGTGGAAACAGTACGGCCGCTATCTCCTCAATGCGCTTCGCGGCGACCTAGGCCCCTCGTTCCGGCTGAAGGACTTCGACGTCACCACGCTCATCCTGCGGAGCCTCCCCAACTCCATGGTCCTCGGGCTTCTCTCCCTCTCCCTGGCGCTCACCCTTGGCGTCGCGACGGGCATCGTCTCAGCGACCCGGCAGAACTCGGGCGCTGATTACGCGTTCATGGCCGTGGCTATCATCGGTGTGACCGTGCCGCTGTTCGTCATCGGCCCCATCCTCGTGTTTGTCTTCGCCCTCAGGCTGAAGTGGTTCCCGACGTCGGGTTGGTGGCTCTCGGGAGACAAATGGACAACCGTTATCATGCCTGTCGTCACGCTGAGCCTCCCCTATTTCGCCTACCTTGCGCGCCTCTCCCGTGCCAGCATCCTCGATGTGCTCCGGTCAGACTACGTGCGGACAGCGCGGGCCAAGGGGCTCGGCGAGGGAACGATCATGCGGCGGCATATCCTCAAGGGCGCGCTCTTGCCCGTCGTGAGCTACCTCGGTCCGGCATTCGCGGGGATCGTGACGGGAACGGTCGTCGTGGAAACCATCTTCCGGGTGCCGGGGCTGGGCTTGTTTTTCATACAGTCCGCCCTCAACCGGGACTACACCCTTATCATGGGCACGGTCGTGGTGTACTCGGTGGTCCTCCTCGTCATGAACTTCCTGGTCGATATCGTCTACGGGATCATGGATCCCCGGATCACTTACCGCTGAAGGGGGCCATGAATGGGAGAGCCGGCAGATAGAAACCAGTTCGACCAGCCCATCAAGGGCGTCAGCTTGTGGCTGGACGCGTGGCGCAGGCTGCGGAAAAACCGCATGGCCGTGGCCGGCCTCTTCCTTTTCGGCCTGTACGTGCTTGTCTCGCTCATGGCCCCGGTGCTGCCGATCCAATCGTACAAGCACCAGGTCCTCGAGCACCAGTACCTGCCGCCGTCGTTCACGAAGAACGCCGGCCAGCTCTTGTACGAAAGGCGGGAAAGAGAACTGCTCGCGGAGGCGACGGCGGCCGGAGCGGCCGCTCTCGGCGAAGAGGCGCGGCAGGAGCTCGCCCTTCTCCGGCAGCAGCTTGCCGACGAGGTTCGAACTTTCGACGGAGTCGAGGTACGGATCAATGAGAAGCGCTACCTCTTAGGCACCGACAGCCTCGGCCGGGACGTGCTCGCCCGCATCGTCTACGGCAGCAGAGTCTCGATCGCGATCGGAATCGTCGGTACCCTCACGGCGGTACTGATCGGCATCGTCGTCGGGTCGCTCGCCGGGTTCATCGGCGGCGCGTTCGACTACCTCGCCATGAGGTTCGTCGACGTGATGTACGGCCTTCCCTACATGATGCTCGTCATCATCTTCATGGCTATCTTCGGACGCAACATCTTAAACCTCTTCCTCTGCCTCGCGCTGGTGAGCTGGCTCACGACCTCACGGGTCGTGCGCGGCCAGATCATGTCCCTGAAGAACGCGGAGTTCGTCCAGTCGGCCCGGATCGTCGGAGCCGGGACCGGCCGCATCATCGTCCGCCACCTCCTGCCGAACATCCTCGGTGTGGTCGCGGTCTTCACCACGCTGCAGATCCCCAGCTTTATTCTCCTGGAGAGTTTCCTCTCGTTCATTGGACTGGGAGTGCAGGCGCCCATGCCCTCTTGGGGATCTCTCGTGCGCGACGGGGTGGACGGCATGGATAACTATCCCTGGATGCTCTTCTTCCCCGCACTTACGATGACGATCTTCCTGTTCTCCATGAACTTCCTCGGCGACGGGCTGCGTGACGCCCTCGATCCGCAGAGTAAGAACAAGTTGTAGGATGCGGCGATGAACGAAGTCATTCTGAGTGTTCGCGACCTGAAAACACACTTCAACACGGACGACGGCATCGTAAAGGCCGTGGACGGGATCTCCTTCGAGCTGCGCAAGGGAGAGACGCTGGGGATTGTCGGGGAGTCCGGCTGCGGGAAGTCGGTGACAAACCTCTCAGTGATGCGGCTCATCCCATCTCCACCGGGAAAGATCGTGGGCGGCGAGATCCTCCTCGACGGAAAGAGCGTTCTCGCGATGTCGGAGAGCGAACTGCGGACGGTGCGGGGAGGCCGGGTTTCCATGATCTTCCAGGATCCGATGACCTGCCTCAATCCATTCCTGCGCATCTCAACGCAGCTCGTCGAGACTTTCCAGTTGCACCAGGGGCTCGACCGGGCGGATGCGAAGGCCAAGGCTGTTGCGATGCTCGGCATGGTCGGCATCCCGAATCCCGAGCGCCGCATCGACGCCTATCCGCACCAGTTCTCGGGCGGCATGCGCCAGCGCGTGATGATCGCCATGGCCCTCTCCTGCAATCCGGAGATCCTCATCGCCGACGAGCCGTCCACCGCGCTCGATGTCACGATCCAGGCCCAGATCCTCGAGATCATCAAGGAGCTCACAGTCAGGCTCGGCACCGCGGTCATCCTCATCACGCACGACCTCGGGGTCGTCTCCGGAATGTGCGATCGTATTATCGTCATGTACGCGGGGAGGATTGTCGAGACCGCAGCCACTGCGGATCTGTTCCGCAACCCTGCGCATCCGTATACGCGTGGCTTGATCCACTCGATCCCTCGCCTGGACAGGGCGACGAAGGAGAGGTTGTTCTCCATCAAGGGGCTTCCGCCAAGCCTCATCAACATCCCGGAATGCTGCCCGTTCCATCCCCGTTGCGAGAGCGCGATGGAGATTTGTAGCAGGAAGTACCCTGACGAAAAGGATCTCGGAGACGGCCACAAAGTCTGCTGCTGGCTGTACCTCGATGGGGCATCAGCGCGCGCCGGCTTCGAGCCGGCCGAAAGCTCTTCAACGCGAAGCCCCTCGGCCGGAAGCAAGATGGCGGAGGCGAACGAAACCCTTCTTCAATTGCGCGGGCTGAAGATGCATTTCCCCATCGAACAGGGAGCGATCTTCCGCCGGGTAGTGGGGCACGTCCGGGCGGTAGACGGGATCGATTTCGAGATCCGCAAAGGGGAGACCCTCGGACTGGTGGGCGAGTCCGGCTGCGGCAAATCGACAACCGCTCGCGCCATCGCCCAGCTCTACCGGCCTACGGCCGGAGAAATCCTTTTCGAAGACCGGGATCTGTGTCGCCTGAACAAGCGCGAGCTCCTTGAAGCCCGGATGCACATGCAGATGATCTTCCAGGATCCCTACGCCTCGCTCAACCCGAGGATGACGGTGGGCGACATCGTCTCGGAGCCGATGACGATCTACGCAAGGCGCGGATTGCTCACCATGAGCCGGTCGGACATCAGGAAGCGGGCTGAGGACCTCCTCGGGAGAGTGGGCTTGTCCCGGCACTTCGTGAACAGGTTCCCCCACGAGTTTTCGGGCGGCCAGAAGCAGCGGATCGGTATCGCCCGTTCTCTCGCTCTGAACCCGAAGCTCATTCTTGCCGACGAGCCGGTGAGCGCTCTGGATGTGTCGATCCAGGCGCAGATCCTCAACCTCCTGCACGACCTGCAGGATGAGTTCAGCCTTACATACCTGTTCATCGCCCACGACCTTGCCGTGATCCGCCACATCTCGACCAGAGTGGCGGTGATGTACCTCGGCGTGATCGTGGAAATCGCCGAATCCTCCGCGCTCTACGGCGCGCCCCTGCACCCCTACACGAAGGCGCTGCTCTCCGCCGTGCCGATTCCGGATCCCGAGATCGAGAAATCTCGAAAGAGGATCATACTGGAGGGCGATGTTCCTTCCCCTGACAGGGAGAGACACGGGTGTTACTTCTACGACCGCTGCAGCCAGCGCATGGATGTGTGCAAGGTGAACATACCGCGCCTCACGGAGACAACCTCAGGCCACCGCGTGGCGTGCTTTCTGTATTTCAATCCCTGACGGAAAAAGGAACCCCGCAGAACTCCGCGATCTTAAGGCCCGTTCGCTGAAGCTCCATGCGCCGGTTGCCACGGGCCGTGTCCAGAACGAGCGTGGCGCCCTGGGCGTCCTCCATCAGCAGGCGTGCGATCTGCAACAGTCCTCGCCTCGGCGAATTGCCGCCACGCGCCTCATCCCGCAGGGCGCTTACCCCGGCCGCGGCGGGGTGCTCTTCCGGAGGCGCGACCCGTTCCTTCGCCTGCTCGAAGCGTCCCTTGGTGAACTCCTCGACGCGCACCCCGGCGAGGTTGGAGAGCTCGCCCCGCCGGCTCTTATAGAGGAACAGCAGGCCGAGCCGTGACTCGTAGGATCCCTTTTTCCTGTCGAAGATCCAGCAGTCGTTATAGAGCAAACCGAATGCCGATGAGAGCACGAAGAGAAACGGAACGGCGTTCGCTCCGATCAGAATGGAACGCTCGCCTTCAAAGAAAACGCCGTAGGTCAGGGCGAAGATGGTGATAACAAGGGTGAGCGCGAAGGCAGCCCGGAACAGGACTCGCGGGGAGAGGACGAGACGGTCGGCTCCCCGCATCTTCAGGCTTAAGCGAAATCCAAAAGCGAACATCTTTCCCTTTCCTCGCGCCTTCGAGCGGCGAGGCGAAAAAAGCCGCTTTTGCCGGCGCGTCGAAGTCATTGAACAAATCATGGTAGCACGGAAGCGGGCTTAAAGGCAGCTCACCTGCTCTCGAGCAAACCGTCGCAATCGCATAGGGTTGCCCGCATGGCCGCGTTGTTTATCTTTTTTGTCGTGTTAAAACGGCGAACATCACCGACATCGGAAAGAAAAGCCAAAGCTGATAGGCTCGCAATACCTTTAGATAAAACCGGCCCCGAGCGCTGTCACAACTAAGAGCGGCGCCGGAACCTTGGTAAACGCCAAAAGCAGAGCCGCGACGGCGGTGACGAGCAGATTGTCCCAGGTAAAGCCGCTTGCGATCATGAGTATCACGGCTGCGATGGCAATGAGACCGCCGGCCACGGCGTTGATGCCGATAAGCGAAATTCGAATCGCCCGGGAAGGAAGATTCCGACGCCGCCTATAACCGCGCCAAGAATTTGCACAAGTGGTCCGGCATTCCTCGCCGCCATGCCGCCCGCGTACGCGGCAAAGCTGAACATGGGTCCCGGCAAACCTTGGACCAGTCCGTATCCTGTAAGGAATTCGCCGCTCGTCATGAACCGCCGAACATCGACGAGCTCGCCGTACATCACCGGCACGACGACCTGGCCGCCGCCGAACACGAGGTAGCCATAGCGATAGAACCGCTCGAATAATCCGACCAGTCGTGCATCGCTCAGGCTCGACGCGATGATTCCCCCGAACGCGAGTACGGCAAAGGCCGCGAGGTACGCCCACTGTGGCCGCACCACCACCCGGTTCCACATCCCTTGCTCACGATACATGAGTATTCCGACGGCTCCGCCCGCCACGAGCACAACCGGGAAGATCCAAGGAGACCTGACGAAGAAGGTCACGGCGGCTCCGAACACTGCGAGAAGCGCCGTCGGGACGTCCTTCACTACCTTGCGCCCGATTTTTACGGCGGCGACGATGATGAACCCGACTGCCATCGGGCCGACGTACCGCAGCATCTCGTTTGAAACATCTTGGGCGGCCAGGAACTGGTAGAGAAATGAAAGTACCGTCATCACCAATAATACCGGAAGTGCCCATACGAGCATCGTGAGAAGCGCGAGTTTCGGTCCACCGGTCTTGTACCCGATCGATACAATAGTCTGCGTGCTCGTCGGTCCAGGCAGGATGCTGCACAACGCCATGAGCTCGATCAGCTCCTCCTCGGCGAGATAGTGTCGCTTCGTAACCATCCGGTCCAGAAACACGCTTAAATGCGACTCAGGGCCTCCATAGGCGCCGAGCGAGCACACGAGAACATCTCTTAAGAACTTCGACCACGAAGGTTTGACGCGGTTCCCCCCTTCGCCGCCGGTTGGTTGGCTGTCCGACACACGGTTATCCATCTTAAACCTGACTTGTAGACTACGGTATAGTAACGCGCGCGACAGGTCAATCTCATACCCTTGACACTATCGATTCGAGAGGATAATCTATAAGTAAGTACTTATGGAAACCGTCGAACTGGTGGAAGCCTTGAAGGCGCTCGCGGCGCCGTCGCGGCTCAAGATCTTCGAGCTCTTGCAGTCGCGCCCGTACTGCGTCAGGGCGCTTACCGTGCGGCTCGATATCAGTCAGCCCGCGGTCTCCCAGCACCTCGCCGTGCTCAAACGCGCGGGTTTGGTAGATGCCGATAAGGAGGGTACGATGGTCCACTACCGGGTGAACTCGAAGCGATTCGGGCAAGTCATGCAGGCGCTCGGGGTCGTGGGGCGTGCCGGGTCCGATACATAGGTCTCTTTTTTTGCCTTTATCATAAGCAGTTGCTTATGAATTAAGGATACACCACATCAGAGGAGGCGGCGCTATGCCACGGGGAACGTGCCGAGCACCCGTGCTATCATGCTACCGGGAAACGAAAGTAGCCGTAACCGGGAAGCATCGCCAATTATCGGATCAGCAGGGGGCCGGTCGCAAGAAGACAGAAAAGGAGAGAGAGACATGAAATCGATCCGGCGTGTGTTGCGAGCGATGAAGCCTTATCGCACGCAGGTTATTCTGAACTGGATCTGCATGGCCTGCGTGGTGGGCGCGGATCTCGGCATCCCGCGTATGCTGCAGCGGATAGTCGACCAGGGGATCAATGCCGGGAACAGCCTCCTTATCCTCCAGTCCTCGCTCATCATGGTTGGGCTGATTCTCATCAGCGCCGGGGCGACGGTCGGGATCACCGCGTTCGCCGTGCGTGTCTCCCAAAGCGTCGGC
>JBFYZJ010000058.1:0-3317 GCA_041309565.1 Candidatus Krumholzibacteriota bacterium | reverse complement strand
CGGCACGCCGTCGATCTGCATCTGCACCTCTTGCGACCGCCCGCCGCGCACGTGGAGCTCGTCTCCCGTCTTCACGATGCCGCTCTTGAGCGCCACGGCCGAAACGACGTCGTCGACGGGGAGCTCCTTGAGCTGCTCGCTCGACACCCGCTGCCGCACGTCGCTGGACGTCACGTTGACCTGCGGAATCTCCGCTTCGACGACGATTTCCTGCGTCCTGCCCACGACGGTTTCCTCGAGCTTGAACGAGGCGTCGGTGGTCTGCGCCGCGTTCACGGCAACACCCGGCTTCTCGACCGCCGTATACCCCATCATCATCGCCTTCAACGTATAGGTGCCGACGGGAACGCCGACGATCGTGTACGTGCCGTCGTTCAGCGTCATGGCGCCGAGGAGCGGGCTCGTTCCGAGGATGACCACGTTCGCGAATGCGAGCGGCTCCCCTGATTTCGCGTCCGTCACCTTGCCGACGATTCTTCCGGTCTGCGCGACTGCGCTCGCGGACATCACCACGAGGAGTACAAGGGCAATTGCCGACATCCAGATCGGAGCCGACGATCCGTAACGACCTTTCATCGTTCCACTCCTTGCCAAGAAATACTGGTCCCCAGGCCGTTCTTCCCCTGCGTTTCCCAGAGGGCGGTACCGGAGAAGACGTAAGGTGTGGGTCTCTTTTCTTCCCGAGCTCCAAGCGAATTTCTATTGAAAATATATAAGGCGATTTGGGGCATGTCAACAAATTTGACTTGGAGTTAATGCGGGTCTGCAGAGGGCGGAACGGCGGGCGCCGCGGGGACGGATCAGACGCCTTCGCCGCGCTCCTTCACCATGGCCTTGATCTTCATCAGGCGGATCTGATTGGAGCGTTCCTGCTCCCCGAGCTTGTCGTCGATATCCCGGATGACCGCCTCGAGATCGGGGATGAGCACGTATTCCAGGGCGTTCACGCGGCGGCGCGTCTTTTCGAGCTCCTCCGCCATGTGAAACAGCGTATTTTCTTTTCCCACAAGGCTCAAGAGCTTCGGAAAGGACGCAAGCAGCTTTTCGAAGGCGGCGTCGAGCTCCGGCGACGTATCCGAAAGCCGGTAGGACAGATCCTTCCCGGACGTCGCGAAGGTGAATTCGGGGCTCGTGATATTCATGTCGTGGCGCTCGGTGAAGGCGAGCGTTCCCCGCTTCGTCGTCAGCTCGAGCGCGTCCTCGAGCGCCTGATTCCCCGTGGCGGCCCTCCCCTCGAGGTAGCGCGCGGCGATCTCCAGGAACTCGCGCTCGACTCCCCCTCGGAGCTCGGTCGTCTCCTTGACGAGCGAGAAGAAATTCTGCATGAGCTTCTCCTGCTTGTTCTTGAGGAGCTTGTGCCCGCGGCGCGCGAGCTCGAGACGGCGCCGTAGGCGGATGAGCATCATTCGGTTCGGATTGACCTTGACTCTCACGTCGCACGCTCCGCGCGGTCAGTTCCCGCCGGCCGCAGATATTTTTCCATGTATTTCTTGATGAAGTCATCCTTGATGCGCTTGAGATCGGTGCGCGGAATGGCGGTGAGAAGCTCCCATCCCAGCTCGAGCGTTTGCTCGACCGTCCGATTCTCGTGGATATCCTGGCGGACGAAACGCCGTTCAAACGCCTCGCCGAACACCATGAACGCCTTGTCCGACTCGGTGAGGGCCGCCTCTCCGAGGACGACGGCGAGCTCCTCCACCTCCTTGCTCCGGGCGTAGGAGGAAAAGAGCTGGTTCGCGATCTGGGCGTGGTCCTCACGCGTTCTCCCCGCGCCGATACCCTTGTCGCGGAGACGCGAAAGGCTCGGCAGCACGTTGATCGGCGGATAGATCCCCTTCCGGTGGAGGGACCGGTCGAGGATGATCTGACCTTCGGTGATGTAGCCGGTCAGATCGGGGATCGGATGGGTCTTGTCGTCGTCCGGCATCGACAGCACCGGAATCTGCGTGATCGATCCCTGCTTGACCTCCCCCTCCTTCGCCCCCTTGAGCAGCCCCGCGCGCTCGTAGATCGTGGCGAGATCGGTGTACAGGTAGCCCGGATAGCCGCGGCGCCCCGGGATCTCCTTGCGGGCCACCGACACCTCGCGGAGCGCCTCGCAGTAGTTCGTCATGTCGGTCATGATCACGAGGACGTGCATGCCGCGCTCGAAGGCAAGATACTCGGCGGCCGTCAGCGCCGTCCGGGGCGTGGCGATGCGCTCGATCGTCGGATCGTTCGCGAGGTTGATGAAGAGCACGACGCGCTCCATCGCCCCCGTCGCCTGGAAGTCGCGGATGAAGTAGTCCGCCTCCTCGAAGGTGATGCCCATCGCCGCGAAGACGATGGCGAACGCCTCCCCCTTCCCGAGCACGGTCGCCTGCCGGGCGATCTGCGCGGCGAGCTCCGAGTGCGGGAGCCCGAAGCCGGAGAAGATCGGGAGCTTCTGCCCGCGCACGAGCGTGTTGAGCCCGTCGATCGCCGAGATTCCCGTCTGGATGAACTCCTTCGGGTACACGCGGGCGTACGGGTTGATCGGGCTTCCGTTGATGTCGAGCTTCCGCTCGGGGATGATCGCCGGGCCCTGGTCGATCGGCTGACCCAGCCCGTTGAAGATCCGGCCGAGGATGTCCGGCGAGACGGCGAGCTCGAGCCCGCGCCCGAGGAAACGCACGCTCGATTTCGCGGTGTCGATACCCCTCGTCCCCTCGAACACCTGCACGAGCACCTTGTCGCGGTTGATCTCGAGCACCTTGCCGCGGCGGAGCTCCCCGCCGGGCAACTCGACTTCGACGAGCTCCTCGTAGGTCGCGTGATCGACCCGGTCGAGAAGGATGAGGGGGCCTGCGATCTGGCGAATGGTCGAATATTCGGTCACCATGGTATCACTCCTCGCCTGTACGGCTGTCCTTCATGCTCGCCGCGAGCTCCGTTTCGATTGCGGCCGCGACCTCGTCGAATTGCGCGAAGTCTTTTTCGCTCACGTACCTCATTCTCGCGATGCGCTGGCGCACCGGCAGATCGATGAGCTTCCGGAGCGGCACGCGCTTCTCGATTCCCTTGATGCACGAGTGATGCAGATCGAGAATCGCCTTCAGCATCCGGTGCTGCTTCGCGAGCCGCGTGTAGGCGTCCTCGGCGTCGAACGCGGACTGGTGAAGGAAATCCTCCCGGATCGATTTCGTCGTCTCGAGCACGATCCGGTCCTGCGGGGAGAGGGAATCGACGCCGACGAGCCGCACGAGCTCCTTGAGCTCGGCTTCCTTCTGGAGCAGCAGCATCGCCTCGATGCGCATCCCCCTGAAATCCGCCGAGACGTCGCCGCGGAAGTAGTCGGC
>JBFYZJ010000057.1:0-6883 GCA_041309565.1 Candidatus Krumholzibacteriota bacterium | reverse complement strand
GACGATCGCCCAGGAGATGTTCAGCGCGTCGCAGGCCTCGATGACCAGCATCGCCGCGATGCCTCTGTTGGCGATGAGCATTTCAACAGCCATGATCCTCCCCGGCCGGGGGGGCGCCGCCCCGCCGCATCTCCCAGAGCTTCATGTAGAGAAACGCCGTCGCGGCGGCGTTGACGAGCGCGAGGACGAGCCCGTGCGCCCCGTCCCGGAATCCTCTTCGCGACACGTACGAGCGCGCGAACGACGAGAACGTATGCGCGACGACGGCGCCGCCGGAGCCCGTGCGCTTCCCGGCGTATTCGAGCGTTTCGAGGGACGTGTATTCGTTCAGCTTGGCGAAGGCGGCCGATATCGACGGATAGGTGTAATGGAGGAGCGGGCTCTCGAGCGTCCCGACCGTCCCGTCGATCTCGAAGCCCTCGTGCACGGGCCGGTCCTTCATCCGGGCCCGCGACGCGCGGAACAGGCGCATCTGGTAATCGCGCTGCCAGCCGCCCCCCTTCATGAGCTTCCCGAGGAAGTAGTTGTCCCGCTTGAGGCGGTAGCCGTCGCGACCGCCGGCCTCGACTGCCGCACGGATCTCCGCGGCGAGCTCCTTCGGAATCCGCTCGTCGGCGTCGACGCTCAGGATCCACTCGTGCGTCGCGAGGCCGAGGGCGTGCGCCTTCTGGCGGGCGAAGCCTTCCCATGCGCGGCTGTGGAAGCGGGCCCCGTATCTGCGGGCGATCTCTTCGGTCCGGTCGCGGCTCCCGCAGTCCACGATCACGACCTCGTCGACCCAGGTGACGCTCTCGAGGCACGCCTCGAGGTTGCGTTCCTCGTTGAGCGTTATTATTATCGCCGAGATCTTCTCCATGGCCGCCTTCCGTGGGCATATGTATCGAAACATCAGGCCGGTGTCAAGCTGCCTTGGAGAAAGGGCTTGAGAATTGCGCCGATTTGCGCAAGAATGAACGGTCATGAAACATGACATCGGGATAATCCGCCCCCCCATGCGCGACGCGGATGTGACGCTGCGCGGCGGCTCGGCGGGCGCCGCCGACCTCGCGCGCATCCGGAAGGGGCTCCTCACGCTCCACACGCTCGAGCTCATGGCGGCGAACATTTACCGGTGCCAGATCGGATCGGGCCGGACCGAGCTCGACCGCGCGCTCGTCGCCGCCATGTGCAACGAGATGACGCACCATCAGGATTTTCAGGTGAAGCTCTACGAGCACGGCTGGAGGCCGAGCCCGTTCCGATGGGCGTACTGGATCGTCGGGTGGTGCCTCGGGACATTCTCACGGCTCAGGGGACCGAAAGCGATCCTGAAAACCGGCGTGTGGGTCGAGACGAAGGCCGTGCACCACTACTCGGAGCTCCTCGGGCGGATCCCGTGGGATCCCGAGACGCGCGCGGTCATCGAGAAGGATCAGGCCGACGAGTACGGGCACATCGAGCGGTGGAAGGGGATGCTGCGCGACGCGTGAGGGCCGCGCGGCTTCGTATCGCGGGATTTCATTCGGTTCGTTAACATCCAGGTTTCATCCGGAAGGAGGCGGTATGCACAAGGGCATGAGGAATTCGCGTCTCTTCGCGGTCGTATTCGCGGCGCTGTCGCTGCTCGTTCTCGCGCAGGCGCAGGTCGCGGCGCAGACCCTCGAAGAGAAGGTCAAGGACTTCGACCTGAAGAACGGCATGAAGTGGCTCGTCGTCGAGCGTCACGAGGCGCCCGTCGCGTTCTGCGCGGTCGCGTTCAACGTCGGCGCGGCAAACGAGTGGCCCAACGTCACCGGCATCTCCCATATGCTCGAGCATATGATGTTCAAGGGAACGGAGATGATGGGGACGAAGAACTACAAGAAGGAGATCCCCTACATCGAGCAGACCGACGCGCTCGGCGAGAAGACGATCGCCCTGCGCAAAGAGATGGGCGAATGGCGTTTCGGGCGCTTCCAGGCGTTCGGCCGCCAGGTGGTCGAGTCGTTCTCCAAGGAGGAGAAGGAGCGCATCGGGGCGAACAAGAGCGAGCAGAACAAGCTCATGGCCGAGAAGATCCGCGCCATGTCGCCGCTCCCCGATTCGATCGCCTCGGCGCCGTATCTCGTGCGGGACGGCGGCGTCGACTATCTCGAGAAATACCTCGAGTACGAGCTCGCGTGGGGCGAGATCGCGAAGCTCCTCGACGAGCAGCGCGAGTTCATGATCAAGGAGGAGCTCTGGGGCCTCTTCATGAACAACGGCTCGCGCTTCCTCAACGCGTTCACCTCGAACGACATGACCGTGTATCTCGAGTACCTTCCGGCGAACCGGCTCGAGCTCTTCATGGTTCTCGAGTCGGACCGCTTGGAAAAGCCCATATTCAGGGAATTCTGGTCGGAGCGAGACGTCATCATGGAGGAGCGCCGTCTCAGCGAGAACGATCCCGACGAGACGCTCGGGGAAGCGTTCTACTCGGTCGCGTTCACGGCGAGCCCCTACAAGTGGCCCGTCGTCGGCTGGATGAGCGATCTCCAGACGATCGACCGGAAGGAGCTCCAGAAATACCATGACATGTATTACTCGCCGAACAACGCGATCGGCATCGTCGTCGGCGACGTGACGGTCGAGCAGGTGAAGAAGCTCGCCGAGAAATATTTCGCATCGATTCCGGCGCAGCCGGCGCCGCAGCGCCTCGAGACGCGCGAGCCGGAGCAGCGCGGCGAGCGCCGCGTCGTGCTCGAGCACACGGCGAATCCGAAGCTCATGATCGGCTTCCACAAGCCGATCTATCCGAATCCCGACGCCGAGCCGCTCGAGGTGCTCCAGAGCATCCTCGCCGCCGGCCGCACCTCGCGCCTCTACAAGACGGTCTACGAGGAGAAGCAGCTCGTCGCCGAGGAGCCGCGCGTGTACAGCGGGCCGGGCGAGCGGTACGACAACCTCTTCGTGATCGAGGCGCTCCCGCGCGCCCCGCATACGCTCGAGGAAGTGGAGCAGGCGATTCTCGAGGAGATCGATAGGATCAAGAAGGAGCCGGTCACCGAGCGCGAGCTCCAGCGCGTCATGAACCAGATCGACGCGAACATGACCCGCTCCCTCGGCTCGAACCTCGGCATCGCGTTCCAGATCGCCCTCGGGCAGCTCTACTACGGCGATTATCGCGCGAATTTCCGGAGCATCGACCGCATGAAGAAGGTCACGGCGGCCGACATCCAGCGGGTCGCGAACGAATATCTCAAGGAGAGCAACCGGACCGTCGCTTACCGCGTCCAGACGGAGAAGCAGGAAGGCGCGGAGGAGCAGATCGACGAGAAGCTGCTCATGCAGTGGATTCAGTCCCTTCCGCAGGAAGAGCGAATGGCGATATTCCAGAAATTCCAGACGCTGAGAACGCAGGCGGAGCAGGAGGCATACGGCAAGGAACTCTGGGAGCGCGCGAAGGCCGCTCAGGGCGCGAAGTAAAGGAGAGGAGCTATGCGGAAAAAAGTCTTTATCATGGCGCTGGCCGCGGTGCTCGCCGTATCGTTCGCGTCCCTCGCGTTCGCGGCGAAGCGCACGCATCCCAGCAAGCTGAAATACGCCCCGCTCAAGGTGACGACGCCGGCGTGGACCGAGCTCGCGCTCCCGAGCGGGCTCACGGGATTCTTCATCGAGGATCACGAGATTCCCGTCGTCGACATCGTCCTCGCCGTGAAGACCTACTATCCCGACAAGGGCAAGTACGGCCTCAACGAGATGGCGCAGTGGGTGATCCGGAACGGCGGAACCGAGAAATGGCCCGCCGACAAGCTCAACGACGAGCTCGAGTTCCTCGCGGCCAACATCGAGGTCTACGGCGGCAACCTGAGCACGATGGTCGCCGTCAACTGTCTCAAGAAGGATCTGCCGCGCGTGCTCGAGATCTTCGGCGACCTCGTCATGAACCCGGCGCTGCCCGGCGACAAGGTCGACATGAAGCGCAAGACGATGCTCGAGGACATCCGGCGCAAGAACGACGAGCCGAACGCGGTCGTGCGCCGCGAGTTCGCGAAGCTCGTGTACGGCGACCATCCGTACGGCTGGGAGTCGACGACGGCGAGCGTGGGCGCGATCACCCGCGACGATCTCGCCGCGTTCCATTCGGCCTACTTCCGTCCGAACAACGCGATCATCGGGATCAGCGGCGACGTGACGAAGGACGAGATCGTCGGAATGCTCGACAAGGCGTTCGCCGGCTGGCAGAAGGCCGACGTGACGATCCCGAAGGTGCCCGATATCGCGGCGCCGCCCGCGGCGAGCGTCAGCTACGCCTTCATGGACATCAACCAGGCGTACCTCTCGATCGGCCATCTCGGCATCAACGCGAACAATCCCGACCGCTGCGCGGTCAACATCATGAACTTCATTCTCGGCGGGGGAAGCTTCACGTCGTGGATCACGGAGCAGGTGCGCAGCGACGAGGGGCTCGCCTACTCGGCCGGATCGCGCTACTCGTCCGACGCGTTCCAGCTGGGCACGTTCAGCGCCTTCGCGCAGACCAAGGCGGACGCGTGCAGCCGGGCGACGGGGATCATCATCGAGCAGATCAAGAAGATGCGGGACGTGGGGCCCACGGACGATGAGGTCAAGAAAGCGGTCGACTCGTACGTCAACGGCCAGGTGTTCGACAGCGAGTCGAAGTCGCAGGTCGTGCGCCGTCTCGTGCAGCTCAAGTTCGAGGGGCGCCCCCTCGACACGCCGCAGAAGGACATGGATGCCTACGCCAAGCTCACGGTCGCCGACATCAAGACGGCCGCGCAGAAATATCTGCAGCCCGACAAGCTCACGATGCTCTTCGTCGGGAACTCGAAGCTCTTCGACCGGCCGCTGAGCGACTTCGGCGCGGTGAACGAGATCAAGCTCGAGAAGGAGTAAGGATCCGTCCATGCGCGACGTCGTCGCATTGATCCTGGGAGGGGGGAGGGGCACGAGGCTCTTCCCCCTCACGAAAACGCGGTCGAAGCCCGCGGTGCCGCTCGCCGGCAACTACCGGCTCATCGACGTCACCGTGTCGAACTGCATCAACTCGAAGATCGACCGGATCTACGTTCTCACGCAGTTCAACTCGGCTTCGCTCAACCAGCACATCTCGAAGACGTACCGCTTCGACACCTTCTCGAGCGGCTTCGTCGAGGTGTTCGCGGCCGAGCAGACGCCGTCGTCGCTCGACTGGTTCCAGGGCACGGCGGACGCGGTCCGCAAGGTTTTCACGCACGTCGCGAACTTCGCGCCGCGCGACGTTCTCGTTCTGTCGGGGGACCATCTCTACCGCATGGACTACGTCGACTTCATCGCGCGGCACCGGATGCACGGCTCCGACATCACCGTCGCGGCGAAGGCGGTTTCCCCGAGCCGCGCCCCCGAGCTCGGCGTGCTGCACGCCGACGGGAAGGGGCGCATCGTCGAATTTCGCGAGAAGCCGAAGGGGAAGCTCCTCGCCGACATGCGCACGAACACGAAGACGCTCGGGCTCCAGGCGACCGACGCGAGGCGCCGGCCCTACCTCGGATCGATGGGCGTGTACCTCTTCAGGTTCGAGGCGCTCCGCGACGTGCTCGAGCGCGATCCGCGCATGATCGACATCGCCAAGGAGGTCATCCCGGACGCGATCGGACGGCTCAAGGTCCAGGCGTACCTCTTCGACGACTACTGGGAGGACATCGGCACGATCCCGACGTTCTACCGGGCGCACATGGACCTGCTCGCGCCGCTCCCGCCGTTCAACCTCTTCGACGAGCGGCGCCCGCTCTACACGCACTACCGCTTCCTGCCGGGTCCGAAGGTGAACGACGGCCGCGTCGAGCGGTCGATCCTCAACAGCGGCTGCATCGTCGAGCGCGCGACGATCAGGCGGTCGATCGTCGGGGTCCGGACGCGCGTCGGCGAAGGTTCGACGATCGAGGATTCGATCGTGATGGGCGCCGATTTCTACGAGCTCCCCTGGGAGCAGGGAGAGCGGCTTCCGCTCGGGATCGGGAAGCGGTGCGTCATCCGGCGCGCGATCGTCGACAAGAACGCGCGCATCGGGAACGGGGTCGTCCTCGCCAACAGGAAGGGCGTCGTCACCTACGACGATCCCGCCGAGCGCTACTACATCAGGAGCGGGATCATCGTCGTGCCGAAGGGCGCCACGATCGAGGACGGGACGGAGATCTAGGGGTGCCGGGGGAAAAGGAGGAGTCCCGAACCCTTGCGGATTCGGGACTCGGTGGGATCTCCGCAACCGGGCGTGGGGCCCGGTCGCTTCGGAGAAATCGAACCTCAGAACTTCGCCTTGATCTCTCCCCAGCTGGTGTTCTCCGTGCCGAGCACGCAGTCGTGAATGATGACGCCGTTGGTGATGATGAAGTTGCATCCCCGGACGTCGACCGAAACCCACTCGGGATTGTACGGATAGATCGTGAAGTCCCGGGAGAAGTGCTGAATCTGCGGGGCGCTGCCGCAGAAATAAAGAATGTCGCTGCGCTCGATGTAGAGCTCCTCGTCAACGCCGGGAAGCGGCGGGAGAGCCGAGCCGTTTCCGAGGGCCGACCACTCGGGGGTCGACCAGTTGAGGGCCACGGTGATGTTGACCGGGCACGTCGGATCGTTGGCGACCCAGTCGAACTCGATGTGGATGATCTTGCCGCGCATCGCATCGAACGGGTGATCGTAGAACCACTGATTGATCCACATAGAGGGGTACACGTACCACTCGCCGCCGTTGAAACCGGTGCCGCCGCCGGCGAGGACGTTGCCGGCGCCGACGGTGATGTAGAAGCTGTCGTTTCTCACCTGGGCGGATGCCGAAACTGCGAACGCCAGCATCGCCAGGACGAGGATGATTGCGCATTTCTTCATAATGGGGGTCCTCCTGTTGCACGGCCCTGCACTTGATGATATAACTAATCTGTTTTCAGTCGGT
>JBFYZJ010000056.1:0-5240 GCA_041309565.1 Candidatus Krumholzibacteriota bacterium | reverse complement strand
CTCCGCGAGTACGACGATTACACGTTCACGCATTCCGTGAACGTGGCGGTGATTACCGCCGCGATCGCGAAGAATCTCGGGCTCGGCGACGATTTCGTCGACGCCGCGGCGCACGCGTCGCTCCTCCACGATATCGGGAAGATCTACGTGCCGCGCGCAATCATCCACAAGACGGGGCGGCTCACGCCGAGCGAATGGCAGGCGATGAAGCGCCATCCCGTCGACGGCGAACGGATTCTCCGCGAAGAAAGGCTCGATCTCGTCACGCGCCGCGTGGCGTTCGAGCACCATATGCGGCACGATCTCGCCGGTTATCCGACGCCGAAAGATGGATTCGCGGCGCACACGGCGAGCGAGATCGTCCGCATCGCCGACAGCTACGACGCGTTGACGACGAAGCGGCCGTACCGGCGGCAGATCAGTCCGTACGAGGCGATCAGGCTGATGGAAAAGGGGAGCGGCAGCGAGTTCCGTTCCGATTATTTCGCCGCGTTCATGCGCGCGCTCGGCAATATTCCGATCGGAAGCATGGTGCGCCTGATCACGGGAGAGACGGCGATCGTCATCGGAATGAGCGGGGAAAGGGGCGCCCTGCCGCAGGCGCGCCTGCTGACCGACGCCGCGGGGACCGTTGTGGGCGGGCAGACCGTTATCGACCTCGGCGAGATCGACCCCGCGACGAACGAGCCGAGGTGGCGGATCGAGAGCATCATTGAACAGGCCGTAAGGGATATCGATATCGGGCAGTACATCGTCGGCTAGGCGATCGAAAGCGGGCGGGCGAAAAATCACCCAGGGCGATCCATCCTCACGTGTGGATGATCACCCCGGGTGAATAGTCTCGACGGGGAGCGCCACCGGTTTCTCAGAGCACTTCCGGCTTCCCTATCTGCTCCATCTCCCCGAAAAAGGTCCAAACGAACTCCGCGTCGGCCGAGGTGGCGTGGATCATGAACTCCGCGCTCTTTCCGGCCTTTATGGGCTTGTCCCCCGTTCTGGCGAACCCGAGCTCTCCATCCGAGAGAATGCACCATCCCATCGGAGCGTAAACATCGACGATCGTGCCTTTGGGATCCTTGATCTCGAATCCGAAGATTCCGGCCTTCGATGATGTAACTACTAATTTAATAAGGAAATTGCCGCCTTCAAGCGCCTGCACGCTCTTCTTGATCGTCGCCGGAGCCCCCAGCGTCGGAACGCTGAGCATCAGTACCAGAGCCGAAGCAAGAAGCAGGAACCCCATGCGCTTGATACCTAGCATTTCTTTTCCTCCCAATTGCTTAGAAAGCGCATTTGATAGAATTTATAAACAAATGAATGAATCACTTGTTTTCTAAGATAATTATACCATATGCGCCGGGGCGTGTCGAGGGGAAGAAATGAAAAATCTCGGATGGGAAGTCCGTCACACGGGCTGGATGAAAAGCGGATCCTTGGCCGCTTCCCGCTCGGAGGCGTTTTCCCGGGGCGCGGAGCCGAAAAGGGCCCTCTTTCGGTCCAGCATTTCCTGCAGCTTTCGAGCGGTCTCGGCCGGAGCGCCTGTGCGAGGGAGCGAACCGATGCAATCGGTGAGATCCTTGATCTCGGCCGATTCCCGGTCGTGGATGCGTCCGAGCGCGGCGCTCCATGTCTCTTCGAGGAGGGAAAACGCTCCGTGCCCGCTCGCTTCGGTTCGGCGCGGGAGCTTTCCGTCGGCAATCGCGGCGAAGTCGAGATGCAGGGCGGCGAGGGGCTGGAACAGGCGTGATGTCACCATGCTCGCGAGCAGGGCGAATGAAGCGATGATGATCGCCGCGAAAACGGCCGTGTTCAGCACGAGGATGCTCCGGAGCTTCGCGGCCACCTCCTCGAGCTCGGGAAACTGGCGCGCGAGCGCGGATTGGTTCGAGAGGAGCGCGAAATAGAACGATGCTCCGAAGACGAGCGCCACGGCTAGCATCCCGGCGAGCATGAGGAACCGCATGCGATTCTTGACGCCGTGCGCGATCGCGTCGGCGGATTGCGATTTCGTTCTGCGATCGTTCATTGCGAGCGCTCCTTCGTTCCGGAGGACCGAGCGGGCGGTGCACGGCGACTTGCCGAACCGGTCGATTGTCGGCCGGTTCGCGGTGTCCGCACCCGTTCCCGCGCTGGTACTTTCAATAACCGTGCCATCGGGAGGCGCTATGAGCCGGTGAAGAAGCGGATGGCGGAACGGAATTTCTCGATATCGATCACCGTGTCCTTGCACGGGCCGAGCGGCCGGGTGTTGGGGATCCCGATGATCGGGATCCGCGGCGCGACGTCATGAATTCCCGAGACGAGATCCCGCTCGCACGCCACGGCGACGATCGCCCGGGGCTTGATATCGCGGATGATCGCTCGCGCCTGGGTACCCCCGGGCGCCGTGTGCAGGATAACCCCCGGAATGCCGTCGCAGATCAGTTTCACCTCTCGTTTCAGGTCCTTCGAAAGGCAGCGGGGGATGAGCGCGAGCACGGCTCCGTCCGCTCGTCGCGGCGCGGCGAGCCGATTGCTGACCTCGATGAACGAATGACCGAGCCTGTCGCGCGAGATGCCGAACGACTGCGCGATTCGCGCAACGGTCGGAAAGAGCATGACGAGGAGACTGCTCCCGCGGCGGAGACAGATCGCGAGGTAGATGCGCTGCGAGACGACGGCGCCGATAAGGAGTCCGTACCACACGAGGAAGAAGACGGCGGCGCCGGCGACGCCGACGGTCAGGAGCGCCGCGTAGAGGCGACCGTACTGCTCGAAGCGGGGAAGCACCAGATACCAGAAGAGCGCGCCGAGAAGCACGAATCCGGCGAGCACGGCGAACGAGAGCGCGAGATAGGTGCCCTTCCCCTCGGTGATCCGGGAGGGCGCGTCGCTCCCCTTCCAGTCGAGCCACTCGTCGCCGAGGACTCTGTCGGAAGGAATCGGCTTTCGTTCCTCGTTCATACCGGAGGGAGAATCTACTTGAACGCAGCGGGCCGTTCAATACAATTCAACCGCCGAAGGGAAAGGAGCGAGCCGCCGCCCCGGCGCGGCGGCGATCACTGTCATGAATGCGCGCGCGGCGCAGCTGTTTCAAGCGCTCGGAGCGGGAATCGTCGCCGTCTCGTTCGGATCGATCTTCGCGCGGATCGCCGGAGCGGGCGCTCCGACGGTCGCCGCGCTTCGGATGGTCTTCTCGGCGCTGATTCTCCTGCCGCTCGTTCTCGCGTCGGCGCGGACGCGGGGGGAGCTGTCACGGTTATCGCGCGCCGATCTCAAGCTTCTCGGCGCTTCCGGCCTCTTCCTCGCGCTCCATTTCCTTCTATGGATCGGTTCGCTTTCGTTCACCGGCGTGACGAGCAGCGTCGTGTTCGTCACGACGCATCCGCTCTGGGTCGCGCTCTACGGGGTCGTGGTTCTCCGGAAAAGGATCTCGAGCGTCCTCTGGATCGGTCTCGCCGTCGCGTTGCTCGGGGGCGCGATCATCGGCGGTCGGGATGCGGTGGCGGGGGGGACGAGATGGCAGGGGGATATCCTCGCGCTCGGCGGCGCTGCAGCGTTCGCGGGATATTTCATCGTCGGCGCGCGGCTGCGGGGGAGGCTCTCGCTCCTCGCATACGTCTTTCCGGTGTACACATGCGCGGCGGTGCTGCTTGCGGGGGCGGCGGTTATTTCGGGAGCCTCCTTCAACGGGTGCGGGGGGAGATGCTGGGCCGTGTGCTTCGCCATGGCGCTCGTTTGCCAGATCGTCGGGCATACGCTCTTCAACTGGGCGCTCAAGCATCTCGAGACGACGGCGGTCGCGATCGCGGCTCTCGGCGAGCCGGTCGGCGCGAGCGTGCTCGCGCTCGTTATTTTACGGGAGCGGCCGACGGCGGCCGAGATCGCCGGCGGCGCAGCGATTCTCGCCGGCATCTATCTCGTGATGCGGAAGAGCCCGGAAGCGGCGCGGGGGAGGGAGCGGATCGCGTCAGGGAGCTAGATCCTCGAGCGTGGTCCTCGCCTCGTCGGTGAGGGCCTGATCCCCTTCCCAGGTGTCGATGAAACGCTGGAAGGCGGTGCGGGCCTGCACGTTGTCTCCGAGCCGTAGGTGCGCGTGACCGAGGTAGTAGTCGGCAATCGGCGGGTACTTCGGGTTCGCGCGGAGCGTTTCGATCGCGTCGACGGCGCCCGCCGGATCCCCGGCGCCCATGCGCACGGCGGCGCGGTGCAGGAGAGTCTCCGGATCGGACGGATCGATCCGGGCGGCCTGCGCGACGGCTTCGTCCGCATCCCGCCAGCGTTTTTCCCTGATGTACGTCTCCGCGAGGCCGTTCCATGTCTTGGCGTTTTCCCTGTTCTTGTAGATCGAGAGACGGAACGCCTTCTCGGCCTCGCCGAAGTCGCCGAGCGCGAGGTGCGTGAGCCCGAGGTAGAGGAAGAGCTCGTCCGTGGCGGAGCCGAGGGCGCGCGCCGACCGCAGCGCCTCGAGTGCGTCTTCGTACATGCGCCGCGAGTACGCGACCTTGCCGGTGAGGAAATAGAGCGAGGCGTCGGTAGTGCCGATCCTGCCGGCCGAGAGGACCTGGCCGTAGGCCGAGTTGAAATCGCCGTTCCGGTAGTATGACTCGGCGAGGAGCATGTTCGCCTCGAGATTGGCCGGATCGAGCGCGACCGCGCGTGAGGCGTGATTCTCGGCCGACCGGTTCTGGCCTTCCGCGAGCGCGACCCTCGCGAGCCCGACGAGCGACGGGACGCTGGTTTGCTTGATGGCGAGCGCGAATTCGTACTCCTTCTTCGCCCCCGGGATCTGCCCGGTGTTTTCGAGACATGCGCCGAGCATTTGGTGCGCATCGGCGTCGAGCGAGTTGAGCTCCACGGCCTTCCGGAGGTGCTGCTCCGCCTCCTCGTAGCGCTTCAGCTGGACGAGCGCGGCGCCGAGATTGTACCGGGACTCGAAATCGTCGGGCCGGTGCTTGATCGATTCGGTCCAGAGCCTCGCCGCCTCGGCGTAGTCCTCCCGTTTGGCGGCTTCGATGCCGAGGTTGTAGTACGTGATCGCCTTGTCGGGACCGCAGCCGGGGCAGATCGACAAAAGCGCGGGAGCGATGAGAACAAGGAGAACGAAAGGTGATGATTTCATATCGAATCCTTTGCTCGAAACGCGTATCGCCGGGCGGTATCGTCCCCGGGGGCCGTATCAGTAATATCGCAGCCGACGCTCTTCGGTACAACCCAAAAGAGCGGGGGAAGCCTGGATAGGTCGACATAATATATTGAAA
>JBFYZJ010000055.1:0-20349 GCA_041309565.1 Candidatus Krumholzibacteriota bacterium | reverse complement strand
CATCTCCTTACCCCCCACCAGCTTAAGGACACGAGGCCGGCTTGCGTCGGTCGTCCCGGGACTCAGCCGGACGACCGAGACCATTACTTCCTCTATAGACGGTATCGGCGCGCCTTTTACCGGCATGGCGCAGCCGATTCGCGAAGTCGATTTTCGGGTGACGGAGAACGCCAGTGGGGGTGGGAGGTGGCAGTTTCCGGCCGCGCTTCATTGATAAACCCTGTTATTATAAACCGCAGACTCAACCGCTGGATGCATTGTAGCACAAACAGGGCTTCCTGTAAATCATTTATTTGCAAGCGGCAGACGCCGATTTCGCGGCCTCTGTCTCCCTATCTCAGCATCACGAGCTTCTTCGTCGCGCTGAAGCCCCCGGCATCCATCTTGTAGAAATAGATCCCGCTCGCCACGTTCATCCCGCCGTTGTTCCGGCCGTCCCAGACCGCCGAGTACGCGCCCGCTTCTTTCGTCTCGTTCACGAGCGTCCGCACGAGTCGCCCCGAGACGTCATAAATCCTCACCGTCACGAGCCCCTTCGCCTTCATGTCGTAGCGAATCGTCGTCACCGGGTTGAAGGGATTCGGATAGTTCTGGGCGAGGGCGTAGGCCTTCGGAATTTCCGCGTCGGTGTAGCAGCACCCGGGGGGCATCTCATACTGGAACCAGTTGAACACGTCCCGCGCGATCTCGAACCGGTCGGTCGGCTCCGCGAAGACGTCGTCCCGAACATACATGAAGCTGAACCCGAACCACATCGTGTTCACGCTATATCCGCCGGGATTCAGCCGCGAGGACGCGATGGCCGCGTATCGGTTCGTCGCGTTGTACACCGGATAACTCAGGGCGTACTTTCCCGCGTTGACCTTCCCGAGCACATCGAACTGGTTCAAGACCCAGCATCCGCCGTACGCGTAGAACTGATCGGGCACGCCCCCGTGCACGAAGACGCCCGCGTCGGCCTCCCCCGTGATGAGGGGAACGACGACGCCGCCCCCCGTCACCCCGCCGGTCTCATAGAAGTAGCTCGTCTCGAGAAAATCGACGCCGCACCAGGTGTTCATGAGGGTGAGCGCGGGAGTCGACGCGAGGCCGTCGAGGTCGTAGGCCACGTCGTCGCCGCAGACCCAGAGACCGCATTTGTGCTCGGACTGCTCGAACCAGTCGATGAGCATTCGGCAGTCGTTCGACTTGTCGCTGTTGACCGTGCCGTCGGAGATCGTGACCCATTGGAGGTTGCCGCAATCCCAGACGATCGCCTCGTAATGATCGACGAGATGCTTCGTCTTCGCGCGGCTCCCCGGCCCGTTTCCGACGCCCGAGGTCGGGCCGTTCACGTCGTACTTGTCGACGTCGGCATTCGGCTGCCCCGGCGCGTAATCGAATATCGGCATCCAGTAATTCTCGACCGCGCCGACGAACGAGCCGCGCCCCGTGAAGTCGTCGACAAAGAGAACGTTCGAGTTCTTCGTCGGGAGACACGTGAACTCGAAGTACGGTCCGCGCGAGCGGGCCCACTTCGGGTACGCGCGCTCTTCCCCCGCGACGTCGCGGGCCGTGAAGTAATATTCGATCTCGTATCCTCTCGTGAAGAGAGCGTCGTTCAGGTCGACCATGTAGCGGTCACGCTGAATGCCGCCGGCTGTCCGGGCGGTGTCGCACTGAATCTTGGTCCAGACGCCGTCGTCGCTCACGTAATTGAAGTTGACCGGATATGGTGAGCCGGACGAGCCGGTCAAAACGCTCCCCGCGAGGGAAGGGCCGTAGAGGTCGGGCTTCGCCGGTTCGGGGCCGATATATGAGCACTTCACGTTAAGATACACGGCCGGCCCGCCGTACATCGGATCGGTGGCGATGCCGCCGCCGAAAGGCGAGGTGCAGTCGATCACGATCGAATCTCCCGGGCGGATGACCGGGTCGTCGTTCGTATTGATATCGTTCGCGGCGTCGGCGCGGACGTAGCTCTCGATGTCGAACTCCTGCCCGGGGAAGTTGTCCTGAAAGAGATCGAGGTCCCGGGAATACCACTGCGGCCCCAAGGTGCCGTATCGGTACAGGCGCACGTTGTCGAACCACGGCGTCGGCGTGTGCGCCGCGCAGTTCCCGTTCACGAGGTACCACACGTCGCACATGTCGACGACGCCGAGCGAGACCTGGACGGTGTCGCTCGATAGGAGATCGCTCACGACCTCGGCCGCGAAGAGCCAATCCCGATCGTTGTTCGGCCAGTACCAGTTCCTATCGAGCCACTGGCCCGGACATCCGTTTACAATGTTGCGCACATGCCACTGATAAAGGACAAGGCTCGAAAACGACTGATCTCTATAGACAGCGAAGCGATAGATGAATCCTGCAAGCGACGACAGCTCCCCCGGAGGTATGACGCCATCCTGAACCCCGTCGCGCCTCGTCGAGTATCTTCTCGTGTCGATCGGCGGCGAGACGACCATCTCGTTTTGACACGGGGCCTCGTGATTGTTCGCACCTTTGCAGAACGGCGTGTCGTAGAGACCCGGATAGCTCGTGCTCGGGACCGTGGATCCAACGAAAAACACAATGGCGGTGCCGAGATTTTCCCCGCAGGGATCCTTGTCGATCAGGTTGGTTCTGAGCCCCGAGTAGTTGCCGAAGCCCGCTTCATGCGATCCGGTCCAAATCCCCGCATGTGTCGCCCCTACCGACGCCGCCTCGAAATCCTCGAAATCCGAGATCGCGCCGGCGTCAGAGAGGCTGATGCTGTCGATCCTGCAGGCGCCGTGCGTATCGTAGAGGCCATCCTGGTTGCTCCATGCGCCGTCCGATGTGAACCGGAACCGCAGCTTCGTCTGCGCCGCGGTCAGCGGCATGATGAGCGTGACGATCGTATCGTTCTGCCCGGTGTACTGCGCTGCCGTCTCCCACCCGCCGGCCGAGCTGTATTCGACTCTCACGTAGTCGTATCCCGGCTCCACATCGTACGAGATCCTGCATGATAGCGTGAGCGCTCCGACGAAAGGCATCGCATTCGTCGCGAGCATCTGATCCCAGCCGTTCCCGTAGCCCGGCGCCTTCGCCCACGAGCACATGTACGGATCGGCAGCACTAGACCGGGCGCCGCACCACATCGACTTGGCCCCCTCGAGCGGCGCGTAGCCCTCGAGCCCGGCGAAGTCGTCGACGTGGAAGAAGGTCCCCCTCTGCTCCGTGTTATCGACGCGCGTCCACCCCTGCCAGTTCATGATCTCGAAGTCGTACCAGACGAGGCAGTAGGTGTCGACCGCGGCCTCCTCGTAGAGGCCGCGGAGCCCCGAGTCGATGAGCCCCGGATCGACGAGCTCCGTCATCTCGTTCTCGGAAACCGCCCGCTCCGGCCTCAGCCCGGGCTTCGCCCTTTCGCGGGCCGACACATCCACGGAGAAGAATGAAGCTGCGAGGATCGCGATCGCGAGAATCGCCGAGATAGCCTTCATGTCCTTACCCCCCATCACGTTAAGGACACGCTGCTTGTTTCGCCGGGCGTTCCGATTCGTACTCAATAGAGAGAGACGGCAGAAACACACCTTTTCCGGTGCGGCACAGCCGATTCTCCAGTTGGCATCGGGGATACCGTTCGTATTTTACCACGATTCGGTCTCCCGATAAACCGGTTTCCCCGGCGGAGAAATAGGATAGTACTTAGAGGTGGCTCTTTCCGGGGGAATCAATTATAATGCTGCCCTGCATATGAGAGCGGTTGCCGTCACGATCGACGGCGGGACAGGAAGGTGATCCAATATGACCCCGAAAGAGATCAAGAAGCGCAAAGCGGCGACCCCCGCCGCGAAGCGTACCGCGGCGCCCGCCGCCGTGAAGCCGAAAACGACACCGAAGAAGACAGCAATATCGGCCGAGGAGAAACGAGTGGAGGCCGCGAAGGAAGCGGCGCGGAAGTTCATCGCGGGCGTGAAGACGAAACCCCGCGCGGCGAAGAAAGCTCCGGCGGCGAAACCGTTGCGCCCCGCGGCGCCGGCGGCGAAGGCTCTCGCGGCGAAGGCCGCTGCGCCGAAGCCCGTCGCGGCAAAGACCACACCGCCGCCCCCCGTTCCAAAAGCGCCCCCGAAGCCGAAGGCCCGCATCAAGGCCTCGAAGGCCCCGGCGAAGAAGCCCCTCCCGCGCAAGGGCGCGGAGCCGGAAAGGGCCTCGAACGAACCGATCCGGCAGGCGGTCGAGGAAGGAAAGTTCTACCTCGGCGCCGAGCAGCGCGTGATGCCGCCGGTCGAGGCGATCGATATCCCGAAGGGCTACCACGTCGACCGCATCGTCGCGATGGTCCGCGACCCGCACTGGATCTTCACGTACTGGGAGGTCACCGACGGCAAGTATCGCGAGCTCGAGCGCGCGTTCGGGCCCGTCTGGCCGTCGTGCAAGATGATCCTGCGCGTGTACGACCGCGCCGCCGGAGAGCGCCACTTCGACATCGTCCTCACCCGCGAGGCGCGCACGTGGTACATCAACGTCTCCGCGATGGGGCGCTACCAGATCGCCATCGGCGCCCTCTCCCCCGACGGGCGCTTCGAGCTCGTCGCCATCTCGAACGTCGTCGAGACCCCCTCCGACCGCGTGAGCGACCGGATCGACGAGAAATGGATGGTGCCCGACGACGTGTTCGACAAGATCTTCGCCGCCTCGGGGGGCTACGACATGCACTCCGCCTCGGGCGAGCTCAAGGCCCTTCTTGAAAAGCGCCTGCTCGAGGAGCTCAGCTCCGGCGCCGTGACGAGCTTCGGGAGCGGCGCGCTCTACAAGGAGGCGAAGGGGCGCGCGTTCCGCCTCTGGGTGGCGACCGAGCTCATCCTCTACGGCGGCACCGAGCCCGATGCCCGCGTGACCGTGCAGGGGAAGGAAGTGAAGCTCCGTCCGGACGGGACCTTCTCGCTCCGATTCGCGCTTCCCGACGGGAAGATCGATCTCCCCGTGACCGCGGCGTCGAGCGACGGCGTCGAGGAGCGGACGATCGAGACGGACGTCACGAAGAAATCGCGCAAGAAAGAGCCCGTGATTAAATGAGCGAGGAAAAAGGCTATCTGGCGCTCGTCCTCCACGCGCACCTCCCGTTCGTGCGGCACCCGGAGTACGAGGAGTTTCTCGAAGAGGACTGGTATTTCGAGGCGCTCACCGAGACCTACATCCCGTTCATCGAGGTCTTCGACCGCCTCGTCGAGGACGGCGTCGATTTCCGGCTCACGATGTCGCTCACGCCGACCCTTCTCTCGATGATGAGCGATCCGCTGCTGCAGTACCGCTACCTGCGGCACCTCAACAAGCTCATCGACCTCGCCGGCAAGGAGATCGAGCGCACCCGCTGGACCCCCGAATTCCACGAGCTCGCGCTCATGTATTTCTGGAAGCTCACGCGGGCGCGGCAGATATTCTCGGAGCGCTACTACAACAATGTCATCCAGGCGTTCAAGCGCCATCAGGATCTCGGCAAGCTCGAGATCATCACCTGCGGCGCGACGCACGGATTTCTCCCCCTCATGCACAACCGCCGGGCCGCGCGCGCGCAGATCGAGATCGCCTGCGCTCATTACGAGAAGCATTTCGGACGGCGGCCGCGCGGCATCTGGCTCCCCGAGTGCGGCTACGCGCCGGGGGTCGACGAGCTCCTCAAAGACGCGGGAATCAAGTTCTTCTTCACCGACACGCACGGGATCCTCTTCGGAACGCCCCGGCCGCGCTACGGCGTTTTCGCCCCCGTCTACACCCCGGCCGCCGTCGCGGCGTTCGGGCGCGACATGGAATCGTCGAAGCAGGTCTGGAGCGCGAAGCAGGGATACCCGGGGGATTACGACTACCGCGAGTTCTACCGCGACGTCGGCTTCGACCTCGATTACGATTACGTCCGTCCCTATCTCCATTCGGACGGGATCCGCGTCAACCTCGGGATCAAGTATTACCGGATCACCGGGGAAACGGAGCACAAGGAGCCGTACAAGCCGTCGATCGCCCGCGAGAAGGCGGCCGCGCACGCGGGGAACTTCATGTTCAACCGCGAGAAGCAGATCGAATGGCTGCACGATTTCCTCAAGATCAAGCCGATCATCGTCTCGCCGTACGACGCCGAGCTCTTCGGCCACTGGTGGTACGAGGGGCCCGAGTGGGTCGAGTTCCTCATCCGCAAGATCCATTTCGACCAGAAGACGATCAAGATGACGACGCCGTGGGAGTATCTCGAGCGCCACCCGAAGCTGCAGGTCGTCTCCCCGTCGATGTCGTCGTGGGGATACAAGGGCTACAGCGAGGTGTGGCTCAACGGCGACAACGACTGGATCTACCCCCACCTGCACATGATGGCGGACCGCATGGTCATCCTCGCCGACCGCTTCCCCGACGCCGACGGCATCGTGAGGCGCGCGCTCAATCAGGCGGCGCGCGAGCTGCTGCTGGCGCAGGGGAGCGACTGGGCGTTCATCATGAAGACGGGGACGATGGTCGAGTACGCGCACAAGCGCACGAAGGACCACGTCGCGCGCTTCGACCGCCTCTTCCACGACATCATGAACGCGCGCGTCAACGACCAGTGGCTCAAGGAGGTCGAGCACCGGGACAACATCTTCCCCGACGTCGATTACCGCATCTACAGGGGGTAGGGCTCTCTCGATGGAGAATTCCGCGGGACCGAAGCACCTCGTCATACACGGGCACTTCTACCAGCCGCCGCGCGAGAATCCCTGGACCGGGACGATCGAGCGGCAGGAGAGCGCCGCTCCCTACCACGACTGGAACGAACGCATCGCGGACGAATGCTACCTGCCGAACGCCCTCTCGCGTCGCCTCGACGACTGGGGGCGCATCACGAAGCTCGTCAACAACTACGAATGGATCAGCTTCAACTTCGGGCCCACGCTCATCTCGTGGATCGAGGACCACGCCCCCGAGCTGTACGCGCGGATCCTCGAGGCCGACCGCGCGAGCGCGAAGCGCCTGAACGGGCACGGGAACGCGATCGCGCAGTGCCACAGCCACGCGATCATGCCGCTCGCCTCGCGGCGCGACCGCGAGACGCAGATCCGCTGGGGGGCGCGCGACTTCGAGCGCCGGTTCGGGCGGCCGAGCGAGGGCATCTGGCTCCCCGAGACCGCGGTCAACGCCGGCGTGCTCGAGTCGCTCATCGAGTTCGGATTCAAATTCGTCGCCCTCTCGCCGCACCAGGCGCTCCGCGTCCGAGCGCTCGAGGACGGCGCGCACTGGAAGGACGTCTCCCGCGGGAACATCAACACGGGGACGCCGTACCGCTGCTTCGATCCGGGCGCGAAGGGCAAGCGCGACGCGCGGCGGTTCATCGACGTCTTCTTCTATGACGCCGCGCTCTCGACCGACGTGAGCTTCAACCATCTGCTCCGGAACGGCGACGGTTTCGCCGACGCGATCGCGCTCGCCTATCCGCGCGTCGGGGGGGATCTCGTCGTCGTCGCGACGGACGGGGAGATCTACGGCCACCACGAGCCGTTCGCCGACATGGCGCTCGCCTATCTCGTCGAGGCGGCCGCGCCGCGCCGCGGGCTCTCGCCGACGAACTTCGGCGCCTACCTCGCCGCGCACGAGCCCCGGCACGAGGTCGATCTCAAGCCGGGACCGAACGGCGAGGGAACGGCGTGGTCGTGCTTCCACGGCGTCGGGCGCTGGAAGGAGGACTGCGGCGACAGCGCCGGCGGCCGGGAGGGCTGGAACCAGAAGTGGCGCGCGCCGCTCCGCGCCGGGCTCAACACGCTCGGCCAGACGCTCGCCGCGCTGTACGAGCAGGAGGGCTCCGGGCTCTTCGCCGATCCGTGGAAGGCGCGGAACGATTACATCGACGTCGTCAAAGCCCGCGACCGCGACGCCGCCCGAGAGTTCGTCGCGAGCCGCGCGCGCCGGCCGCTCTCCCCCGAGGAGACCGCCCGCGCGCTCGCGCTCCTCGAGTGCCAGCGGAACGCGCAGCTCATGTTCACCTCCTGCGGGTGGTTCTTCAGCGACATTTCCGGCATCGAGACGGTGCAGATCCTCCGGTACGCGGCGCGCGCGATCGAGCTCGCCGGCACCGAGCATTGGCTGATGCTCGAAAAGCAGCTCCTCGGCGACCTGAAGGGAGCGCTGAGCAACGTTCCCGCCGCGGGCACCGGGGCGAACATCTACAACGGCCCCGTGAAGGAGTCGATTCTCACCCGGCCGGCGCTCGCCGCGCTCCACGCGATCACGGCGCACTTCTCGGACGACGGGCACGGCGCCGACATCTACGGATATCCGGTCAGGGAGCTCGACAAGATCGTGTGGCGCGTGGGCCCCGACCGCGTGAGGATCGGCGCGCTCGAAATGGTCTCCCGCTTCACGTACGTGACGGCCGTGTTCGAGTATCTGCTCTACATCGAGGACGAGGCCTCGTTCGTCTGCTTCGTGCGGGAGCGCCGCGACGAGCGGGAGTTCCGCGAGATGACCGAGCGGCTCGCCCGGATCGCCGTCGGGGGCTCGGCGGGGGATCTGCTCTCGGGCGCGGCCGACTATTTCGGCCCCCGCCGGTTCGCCCTGCAGGATTTTCTCCCCGAGGACCGCGACCGGATCCTCCGCCGGTTCATGGGGAAACGGATCGACCTCATCGAGTCGCGCTTCAGCGACATCTATCACGAGAGCAAGCATCTCCTCGTTCTCCTCAAGGAGGCGAACATCCCGGCGCCGGAGAGCATCCTCGTCCCCGCGCGCACCCACCTCACGAACAAGCTCGTCGCGGAGGTCGAGCGCTGGGAGCGCTCCCTCGATCCCGCGGGGCTCGAGGGCATCAAGGGCATCGTCACGGAGGCGACCGTGTTCGGCGTGCCGATCGACACGTCGTCGGCGGCCGCGTCGTTCAGCGACCTGCTGCTCGAGCGGATCAGGGCGCTCGCGGACGATCTCGACCCGGAGGCCTCCGCCGCGCTCGAGCAGTTCGTGAACCTCGCCGACGAGATGGGCGTGCGCACGAACTACCGCGCCGTCCAGAACCGCATCCACTTCATTCTCGAGTCGAGGATCTCGCCGCTCCTCGACGGTTTCGCCGGCCGGACCGACGTCTCCGAGCGGGAGAAGCATTCGATTTCCGCCTTCCTGCGCCTCGCGCGCAGGTTCAACTTCAACACCGACGCGTGGACCGAGCGCCTCGATCGCCTATGAACCGCACCGACGCGCAGAAACGGATCGCACGGCTCCGCGACGAGATCGCCCGCCACGATCACCTCTACTACGTTCTCGACAGGCCCGAGATCGCCGACGCCGAGTACGACCGGCTGCTCGCGGAGCTCCAGACGCTCGAGAACGAAAATCCGGCGCTCGTCACCCCCGACTCTCCCACGCAGCGCGTCGGCGCGCCGGCTCGGGAGGATCTCCCGAGCTCCCGCCACGTGACGCCGATGCTCAGCCTCGATTCGACGGCGGACGTCGAGGCGGCGCGGGAGTTCGACAGGCGGATGAAGAAGGGGCTCGGCTCGGAGGACGTGACCTACACGATCGAGCCCAAGTTCGACGGCCTCTCCGTCGAGCTCGTCTACGAGGACGGCGTGCTCGCCCGCGGCGCGACGCGCGGCGACGGGCGCGTCGGCGAGGACGTCACACCCAACATCCGCACGATCAGGACCGTCCCCCTGAAGCTCCGGGGCACGGCGCCGCCGCGCACGGTCGCGATCAGGGGGGAGGCGATCATGCCGCTCGAGGAGTTCCGCGCGCTCAACCGGTGGATGACCGAGCGCGAGCTCCCCGCATTCGCCAATCCGCGGAACGCCGCCGCCGGCTCGATCCGCCAGCTCGACTCGAGGATCACGGCGCAGCGGCCGCTTTCGTTCTTCGCGTACGAGATCATGGCGATCGAGGGGGCCGAGCCCCCCGACACGCACACGCACGAGCTCGCGACACTATCGGCGTGGGGATTCCGCGTCGACCCGCACCAGAGAAACTGCCGCACCATCGAGGAGGCGATCGCGTTTCACGCCGAGCTCGGCGCGAAGCGCGACGAGCTCCCCTTCGAGATCGACGGCGTCGTCATCCAGATCGACTCGAAGGTCGACCGCGAGATTCTCGGACTCCGCACGCGTTCGCCGCGCTGGGCGATCGCCCTCAAGTTCGAGCCGCGGAAGGAAGTGACGATCGTCGAGGACATCGTCGTGCAGGTCGGCCGCACGGGGAAGCTCACGCCGGTGGCGCTGCTGCGCCCGGTCGACGTGAGCGGCGTCACGGTGAGCCGCGCGACGCTCCACAACGCCGGCGAGGTGGCGAAGAAGGACATCCGCGTCGGCGACACGGTGCGGATCGAGCGCGCCGGGGACGTGATCCCCGCCGTCGTCGAGCGCATTCCGCAGAAGGGGGAGCGGCGGAAAAAACCGTTCGCGATGCCCGCCGCCTGCCCCGTGTGCTCGTCCCCCGTCGAGGAGGAAGGGGCCTATCATTTCTGCACGGGGGGCCTGAGCTGCCCCGCGCAGCTCAAGCGCGGGATCGAGCACTTCGCCTCGAAGGGAGCGCTCGACATCGACGGGCTCGGCAAGAAAACGGTCGCCGCCATGGTCGACCGCGGGCTCGTCACGGGCGTGGCCGACGTCTTCCGCTTCGACGAGCGGGCGCTCCTCGGTCTCGAAGGCTTCGCCGACAAGTCGGCCGCCAACCTGCTCGAGGCGATCGCGAAATCGAAAAAGGTCGCGCTCGACCGTTTCCTCTACGCCCTCGGCATCCGCAACGTCGGCGAGCACGTCGCCGCGGTGCTCGCCGACCGCTATGGCACGCTCGACGCCGTGCTGGCCGCGACCGAGGAGGACCTCCTCACCATTCACGAGGTCGGCCCCGAGGTGGCCAAGAGCGTGTCGAGCTTCTTCGCCGACAAGAAGACGAAGGCCCTCGTCGCCGAGCTCCGGTCTCTCGGCCTCGACGTCTCCCCGGCGAAGCGCGCGGCGGGCGCCCGCCCGCTCGAGGGAACGTCCTTCGTGTTCACGGGGACGCTCGAGGAGCTCACGCGCGAGGAGGCCGAGCGCATCGTCAAATCGCTCGGCGGCCGCGCGAGCTCGAGCGTGAGCGCCAAGACGAGCTACGTCGTGGCGGGGGCCGAAGCGGGCTCCAAGCTCGCCAAGGCCGAGAAGCTCGGCGTGAAAATCATCTCGGAGAAGGAATTCAAGAAGCTCGTCGGGGCGTGAGTCGCGGCGCGCGCCCGGCCCCTCGCGCGGAACGTTCCGAAGCAGGCGGCCCTCCTAGAACCATCTCCTCTTCCAGAAGAGCCAGACGCCCCCGAGGGACAGCATCAGCGAGATCCCCGTCACGATGAGGAACGCGTGCGGCGACTGCTGGAACGGGAGCGGCACGTTCATGCCGAAGGTGCTCGACACGAAGGTGGGAATCATGAAGATGATCGTGACGGAGGTGAGGAACTTCATCACGAGGGTGAGGTTGTTGTTGATGACGGAGGCGAAGGCATCCATCATGCCGCTCAGGATGTTGCTGTAGATGCTCGCCATCTCGATGGCCTGCTTGTTCTCGATGATGACGTCGTCGAGCAGATCCTTGTCGTCCTCGGTCATCCGGATTCCCGTCTTCTGGAAGCGCTCCATCATGAACTCGTTCGAGCGCAGGCTCGTCGCGAAGTACACGAGGCTCCGCTCGAGGTTGAGCAGCTTGATGAGCTCCACGTTCCGCATCGACTTGTGGAGCTCCCCCTCGATGAGGTCGGTCCGCTTGTTGATGTCCCTGAGGTAGCTCAGGTAGAGGAGCGCCGCCCGCGAGAATATCTGGAGGAGGAAACGCCCCCGGTTCTCGCTCGAAAATCCCTTCACCTTCGCCGTCACGAAATCGAGGAAGCCCTCGCCGAACTTCGAGCACACGGTGACGATGCAGTCGTCGGTGAAGATGACGCCGAAGGGGCCCGTCAAATAGGGGATCTCCTCGTTGTCCGGGTCGAAGTAGGGAATGCGGACGATGACGAGGGTGACCCCCTCGTCGATTTCGATTCGCGCGCGCTCGTCCACATCGAGCGGATCGGTGAGGAAGGCGGGCGGAATGCCGAGCTGCCTGCTCAGAAACTCGCACTCCGCCGGGGTCGGGCTCGAAACGCGCACCCAGCAGTCCTTTGCGAGCTCGTCCGTGATGATGAGCCCTTCCTGATTCGCCCGGAAGATGTTGTACATGCGGACATACTAATAATCGGGCTCGAAATCCGCCATAAATTTTCTCGGGCGGCGCGCAAAAAAATGGGCCCTCCCGCTCGGGAGGGCCCTCGACTGTCTCGGAACCGATTCCCGGACGCCCTAGACGACGCCCTGATCGATCATCGAGTCGGCGACCTTGATGAAGCCGGCGATGTTGGCGCCGTTCACGTAGTTGATGAACTTGCCTTCCGTGCCGTACTCCACGCACTGCTCGTGAATGGCCTTCATGATGCCATGCAGCCGCTGGTCGACTTCCTCGCGGCTCCAGCTGAGGCGCAGGCTGTTCTGCGACATCTCGAGACCGCTCGTCGACACGCCGCCGGCGTTCGCGGCCTTGCCGAGACCGTAGAGAATCTTGGCGCCGAGGTAAACCTCGATCGCTTCCGGGGTGCTCGGCATGTTCGCGCCCTCGGAGACGCAGATGCAGCCGTTCTTGATGAGCGCTTTCGCGTCGCTCTCGTCGACCTCGTTCTGGGTCGCGCAGGGGAGCGCCACGTCGCACTTGACGTTCCAGGGGCGCTTGCCCTCGATGTAGCTGGCCTTCGGGAACTTCTTCGCGTACTCGCTGATGCGGCCGCGCTTGACTTCCTTGAGATCGATGACCCACGCGAGCTTCTCGGCGTCGATGCCGGCCGGGTCGTGGATCGTGCCGCCCGAGTCGGACAGCGTGATGGGCTTCGCGCCGAGGTGGAGGCACTTCTCGGTGGCGTACTGGGCCACGTTGCCGGAGCCCGAAATCGTCACGGTCTTGCCCTTCATCGAATCGCCGCGCGTCTTGAGCATCTCCTCGGCGAAGTAGACCGTGCCGTAGCCGGTCGCCTCGGGACGGATGAGGCTGCCGCCCCACTTGCGTCCCTTGCCGGTGAGAACGCCGGTGAACTCGTTGCGGAGCTTCTTGTACATCCCGAAGAGGTAGCCGATCTCGCGGCCGCCCACGCCGATGTCGCCGGCCGGGACGTCGGTGTCGGGTCCGATGTGGCGGAAGAGCTCGCTCATGAACGACTGGCAGAACGCCATGACTTCATTGTCGCTCTTTCCCTTCGGATCGAAATCGCTCCCGCCCTTGCCGCCGCCCATGGGGAGCGTCGTGAGGGAGTTCTTGAACACCTGCTCGAAGGCGAGGAACTTGAGGATGCCGAGGTTGACGCTCGGATGGAAGCGGAGGCCGCCCTTGTAGGGGCCGATCGCGCTGTTCATCTCGATGCGGAATCCCCTGTTGACCTGAATCTCGCCCTTGTCGTCCACCCAGGGCACTCTGAACATGATCACGCGCTCGGGCTCGCAGATGCGCTCGAGCACCATGTGCTTCTGATATTTGGGATTCTTCTTGATGAAGGGCATGAGAGAGTTGACGACTTCGAACACGGCCTGATGGAACTCGGGCTGATTCGGATCGCGCGCCTTTATCTTTTCCATAAAGGCATTGACGGGATCTGCTGCCATACTCGCCTCCTTTTCAGGGAAACCCTGAAGATGAAAAACGCCCTTTCGGGCACTCCTGAAAGACGAAAAAAACAGCGGAAGTGGCCGGTTTTTAGCTCACAGAGAATATAATTTCGGCGCCCGGGGTGTCAAGCCGATTTTTAGATGCCGTATTAATTCCCCTAAAATTCATTTGAAATGGGCGGGTTTTGGGCTATATTATTGACTAACATTTTGGATTTTCAATCGGTTTCGGGCGTTTGAAACCCTTTAAAACCAGAGGTGGTTCGAGATGATTATCGGCGTGCCGAAAGAGATCAAGAAAGCTGAATACCGGGTCAGCCTTCTCCCGGTGGGAGCCGAGACCCTGCGCAAGCACGGGCACAAGGTGCTCGTCGAAAAGGGCGCCGGCGTCGGGAGCGGCTTCCCCGATGCGGAGTACCGCGCGGCGGGCGCCACGATCATTCCGTCGGCGAAGCAGATCTTCCGCAAGTCCGACATGATCATCAAGGTCAAGGAGCCCCAGCAGGTCGAGATCAATATGATCCGCAAGGACCAGATCGTGTTCACCTATTTCCATTTCGCCTCCAGCCAGCCGCTCTTCAAGGGCATGCTGAAGACCGGCGCCATCGCCATCGCCTACGAAACGATGGATAAGGACGGCTCGCTCCCGCTCCTCGTCCCGATGAGCGAGGTCGCCGGACGCATGGCGATTCAGGAAGGGGCCAAGTACCTCGAGCGCCCGATGGGCGGCATGGGCGTTCTCCTCGGCGGCGTGCCGGGGGTCGAGCCCGCGCACGTCGTGATCCTCGGCGGCGGCATCGTCGGCACGCACGCGGCGAAAATGGCGGCGGGCATGGGCGCCAAGGTCACCATCCTCGACATCAACCTCGACAGGCTCCGCTACCTCTCGGACGTCCTGCCGGCGAACGTCACCGTCCTCATGTCGAACACGGCGAATATCCGTAAGATGCTCGCGCAGGCCGACCTCCTCGTCGGCGCGGTCCTCATTCCGGGCGCCAAGGCGCCGCGCCTCGTTACGAGGCCGATGCTCAAGCTCATGAAGAAGGGCTCCGTGATCGTCGACGTCGCGGTGGATCAGGGCGGCTGCATCGAGACAATTCACCCCACGTACCACACCGATCCGATCTACTTCGTCGACGGCGTCGTGCACTACGGCGTCGCCAACATGCCGGGCGCGGTGTGCCGGACCTCCACGATGGCGCTCACGAATGCCACGCTCCCCTACGCGCTGAAGATCGCCGACATGGGCTGGGTGAAGGCCGCGAAGGCCGATCGGACGATCTGGACCGGGATCAACATGCTGAAGGGCGTCGTCACCGACGAGGCCGTCGCAAAGGCCTTCAAGGTGAAATACACGCCGCTCGAGAGCGTGCTGCCGAAGCGGTAAGCATGCTCGCTCGCGGCGCGGCGAGGCTGCGGGCTACGGTCAGCGCCGCGGCCGAAGCCGAACGGCGATCAAATGCGAAGCCCCCCGTCGCGGGACGGGGGGCTTTTTTTCATTCCGGCGCGACGGTCGGCCGGCGGCATCAGACGGTCCGCATGAGGTCGCCGCATCCCGTGACGCGGATGAGCAGCTTCCCCATGCGCCGATCATACGCTTTCTCCACACCGGGGCACACGACGAAATTCCGTCCACGGGGGTACAATTCCCGAAAAGCCCGGAGCGCGCCCGGCTCGAACCGGTCCGGATTGATCTTGCATTCGACCGCGTCGATGCCTCCCCGGCGCCGCACGACGAAATCGATTTCGCGGTCCGACTTGTCCCGCCAGTAATGGAGCCCTTCGCCCCCCGAGGCCGCTCGCAGCGTATCGAGAACCAGATGCTCCCACAGAATTCCCCGATCCTCGTCCCGAATCTCGTTCCATCCCCGCGCGAATGCGACGAATCCCGTGTCGAAGCCATATACCTTCGGCCGGCGAACGAGCTCGCGCCGGCTGCCGCCGTGAAACGGCGGCAGCGCGAACACGGCGTACGCCGCGCCCATCGCTTCGAGGTGCGCCTTCACCGTGGGACGGCTGATATCGCATTCGCGCGAAAGCGCCGAGTAATCCGTGAGGCTCCCGCTCTGCCTGAGCATGAGGCGCAAGAGGTTCAGGAATCCGATCCGGCTCCGGATGCCGAACAACTCCTGAATGTCTCGTGCGTAGAAGCTGTCCAGCCATTCCGAATAGAACGTCGCGTCGGGTTTCCGGCCGAGCAAGACCTCGGGCAGGCCTCCGCGCAGCAGGCGGAAGTCGAGATTCTTCACTCCGAAAGCGTCTTGGCACTCGGTCCAGAGCACCGGCAAAAGTGAAATGACCGTTTTCCGGCCGGTGAGGGAATCTCTGAATTTGCTGGTCGCCGCGAGCGTTGACGAACCCGTTGCGAGGATCCGCAGAGAGGGGAACTCATCCGCCGCGATCTTGAGCGTCCGGCTCGGATCCGGAAGCCTGTGCACTTCATCGAGCACAACGATCGACCCGCGCCGTTGTTCGCGGTAGAAGAGCTCCGGATCCTCCAAGCGGCGCACTGTCGACGGCAGATCGCAGTTGAGATAGACCGACTCGCCGAGCATGCGCGCGACGGTCGTCTTCCCCACGCGGCGAACGCCGGCGAGCCACACGATGGGCCGATTCTTCCATGCGGCCCTGATTCTCTCGATCCAGAGGGGTCGTTCTATCATGAAAGTATACTTACCATTTGGACGTCCAAATGTCAATTACATTTTCAGAGCAATTGCCGTGCCGCGCGAAGCCGTTTCCAGAACGGCTTCGTGAGGAAGCTCCGCTCGTCGAGCGCGGCGAGCCGCTCGAACATCGACTTCGTCACGGTGAAGGCGATCGCGTCGGGCGGCAGGTACTGGCGCATCGCGATGTCGGTGGAGCCGATCGCCGCCTGCGCGACGTCGAGATTCTTGAAGACGCTCACGATCTGCCCGCAGCCGGAGCCGAATGGGGCGATCACGGGCGGCGGATCCTCCGGCGCGCTCTCGTACTGCGCGCCGAGGGCCATGAGCCCGAGCTGATCGGGATTAACGAAGAACGTGACCGTCCGGAGATGCTCGTACTGCGATTCCTTGAGCGGGCCGACGAGAATGTTCGCGTGCTTCTGCCGGTACGGCGGGCCCGAATCGATCCAGCGGTTCATGAGATCGTGAGAGGCCTTGAGCCCCTCCTCGTCGACGAGGAATTTGATGAACTCCTCCCGCGAGCGCGCCTCGACGCCGCACCACGAGCGCCCCGCGCCGCCGCAGCCGAAGTTGTCCTTCGTGATACGGAGCGTCTCCCCTTTAAGCCAGCTCTGGTAGAACGCGAAAACGCAGGAGCGCGCGCCGGGCTTCGGCGCGACCACCGGCTCGAAGGGCGCCGGATCGGGCGCATCGTAGAACCCGATGAGCGGGATCTCGATCCCGGCGGTTTCGATGAGCCTTTTCGGATATGGCTGCATGGCACTCTCCTTTGTTCGCGCTTTGTTCATGCCCAATACATGCCCTGTGTTTAATCTTCCTTCGGCGCCCGAGAGCGATTTTGCTCTTGAATCGCTTTCAGCGCATCGGTCAGGACCTTGAGAACGATCGCGTCTTTCTCCCGGCCCGCGGCGGTCTTGCTGGCGACGATCCGATCCAATCCCAGCACGGGCACCTTTATTCGGCCAAGGGGCATCCGTATCGCGCGCTTCTTCTCCTCATCGAACTCGCCGAGCCCGTCCATATTGAGCACGATGTCGAACAGCTCGATCCCCTTGCCGACAAGCATCGGCGGGGTGCTCGCAGTCGGGGGCACATAGACGCCGCGGACCTTTCTTAGGGCCCGTTCGAGGCCGGGATCCGCCAGATCGCGAAACCAAAGATCGATATCCTGCGTCACCACGGGCGCGCCCTGAAGCGCAGCGGCGGAAAGTCCCACGATCATGAATTCGACTTTCTGCCGAACAAGCTCCCGCAGGAAATCCAATTCCCGGTCACCGAATATCGACGATTCTGCCACGGCGCAGCGCCCTCCTCAAGCGTTCGATGGGTTTTTCGTTCAAGAGAATCAGCGTATGCCTGATGTTCTCCGGATCGGCTCCGGGATGTCGCTTCGAAATGCGCTCCGCTGTGGAGGCGATCGCCTTCATCCGCGCGACGGGCGTCTTCGCCTCCTCGAGGATATCCGAAACGGCGATATCCAACCGCTCCGCGATGCGGATCAAGGATAAAGGCACGACATAATCCTTGCGGGCCAGCGAGTAGAAGGCATTTCGGCTGACGCCCGCCTCGCGCAGCAGCTCCCCCACGTTCAGATCCTTGCGCCGGCATTCGTACTCGACCCTATCCAAAGAAATCCTCATATCGATAATGTACCACGGATTGGTACATTTGTCAACAGACCCTGCAGTCCGCATTGCTCAATTGTGATTTTATTATATTGCAGTGTAATGAATTAGAAAAATTCAGCCCGCACCCCCTTGACAATCGTGTACTGTGTAGTATATAATACACACATGATGAATCATTTCGGTGACTACATTCGGCAGCGGCGGGAGAAGCTGCGGGCAGGCAGCCCGGAATTCTCCCTTCGGAAGATCGCGATGAAGATCGGCGTCGAGCCGTCCTTCCTCAGCAAGGTCGAGCGCGGCGAGCAGCCGCCCCCCTCCGAGGCAAAGATAGCGCTTCTCGCGGAAGCGCTCGGCGAGGATACGGACGTCCTCCTCGCGCTGGCGGGGAAGGTCTCGAGCGACCTGCAGAAGGTGATTCGGCAGCGGCCGAAGCTCTTCGCCGAGCTCATTCGCGAGATGAAAGACATGCCGGACCACGCGATGCTTCGCCTCGTGCGCGAGGTGCGCGACGGCACATGGTGATCGAAGGAGGAGTACGATGATAGAGCTCAAGCACAACAAGCTTATCTTCTCGTTCCCGGAGGTGCATCCGGACGCGCGGCTCGAGATCGAGTTCGAGCGTACGCTGCGCATACCCGACGACGGGAAGACCTACTTCCTGCCGCCGGGCCTCGGGGGCTTTCCGCTGAAACACGTGGACGATTTCGCCGGCGGCGTGCCGGCGCAGTGGCTCGAGCACGGCGGCGTCATGCTTCCGATGCATCAGGCCGAGGCGATGTGGATCAATTTCAATTCCGCCTACGTTCCCGGGCACGGCACGCAGTACCCGTTCGCCGTCAAGATCGCGGCGGGCAAGATCGACGCCGTGAGCGGCGAGCAGTGGACGAACGGCCTTCACGGCGTGCCGCAGGACTACGCCGTCATCCCCGAGCAGCCGTGGCTCGACGGCTTCTGCGTCGGGAAGGGGATCATCAGGCAGTTCGTCGCGATGCCGCTCGGCCGCGGCTACACCGCCGAGGAGCAGATCACGGGCGCGGCGGAGTTCGGCGGGCTCCAGATCGTCGCCTACCCGATGAGGCGCGAGGCGTTCGAGCGGCGGTTCCCGAAGCGCGGCGACCGCGAGATGCTCACCGAGCTGCCGTGCTGCGATCCAATGATGTCGAAGATGGATATGGGGCTGGCTCCGGGCGGGCGCATGCGGCAGGAGATCTACGAGGATCCGTTCGAATTCGAGGATTGGGACCGCTCGACCTCGAGCCGGTGCTTCGTGCACATCGCGAACTCCCTCGTCTGGCGCGCGATCACGGGAGAGGCGCCGCCCACCGTGCCGCCGACGGCGCAGGCATACACGAGCGCGGGGCTCCCGTGGTTCGACTATTACAACGAAGGCGCCGAGGCGCTCGAGGGCTCCGATATCCTGAAGCAATTGAAGAGCGTGATCCAGTTCGGCCGCGCGAAGCGCGAGACGGCCGTGCCGGAGAACGAGCCGGTCCATCGGGAGCGGGTCGTCCAGCTCGGCGACAGGCGCTCGAGAGCTCAAGTTCGGGAGGGGAGGTTCTAGCTCGCAACGCACGCGGCGCGGGGGTCGCTCCCCGCGCCGCAGCGCACTTTCTTCTTGACATTGTCATGACTTATGCTATATAAACATAATGTTGATGTTGCATAGTAATTGGAGGGAGCGAATCCGGTGCGTCTGAGATTTCTGGATCGCGAGAGCGAGCGGACGAGACTTCTGCGGACCTTCGCGCGCCGCGAGGGCTCGCTCTGCTGCCTCTATGGTCGCCGCCGGTGCGGCAAATCTCGACTCATCGGCGAGGTGCTTCCGAGGGGCGGCTCCGTGTATTACGTCGGGGACGAGCGCGAACCCAGCCTTCAGCGCGCGTCGCTCGCGGCCGCCTGCGCCGCGCTCCTCCCGGAATTCGACCGGGTGACCTACCCCGACTGGGGAAGTCTCTTCGAGCGCTGGTGGCGAGAGGCGCCGTCCGGGACCGTGCTGGCGCTCGACGAGTTCCCGAACCTCGCAAGCTCCAGCCGTGAGCTCCCAAGCATTCTCCAGAAGCTCATCGACCGGCATCCGGCGAGGGCCGTTCATCTCGTCCTCGCCGGCTCATCTCAGCGGATGATGCAGGGACTCGTTCTCGACGCCACCGCCCCGCTCTACGGCAGAGCGCGAGAGATCATCAACGTCGAGCCCCTCGGCGCGGGCTGGCTCGGCGGCGCCCTCGGATTTTCGCGTCCCCTCGATGTCCTCGAGGCCTATGCGCTCTGGGGCGGCATTCCGCTCTACTGGGAGCTCGCCTCGGACTATCGCTCGAGCCGAGAGGCGATGCAGGACCTCGTTCTCGATCCCATGGGCGTCCTTCATGCCGAGCCGCGCCGGCTCCTACTCGACGATCTTCGCGAGACGGCGCAAGCGGCCTCCGTCCTCGCGCTGATCGGGCAAGGCTGCAATCGGATCTCGGA
>JBFYZJ010000054.1:0-8152 GCA_041309565.1 Candidatus Krumholzibacteriota bacterium | reverse complement strand
CGGCCGCCCAGTGCAGCCTATCCTGAGTTGCTATGACTTCGTGACACCGCTCTGCGGTGTCATGTATCGGCGCACCGCTTTTTCCGTTGCATTCCCCCCTTACGAAATCTATAATGCCAGTGACCCCGCCTCTGCCAAGGAGGAGGCAATGAAAAGCGCTACATTCTATCTTCTTGTCGTTTCGGCCGTTCTGGCCGCCGCGCTCACGGCGCCGGGCTGCGAGAGCACGAACAAGGTCGTCAATACGGATCCGGGGGAGCTCACGCTCAGCGTGAGCAGGTGCTTCATCGAAAAGGGGGGCACAATAACCCTCGCCGGAACCGCGACCGATGACGACGGCGATCCGCTCACGTTCAAATGGACAGCGACCGCCGGCACCTTCACGCCCGCATCGGGCGAGGGGCCGACCGTTCAGTGGACGGCGCCTGGCTCCCCTGCGGCCGTGACGATCACGATGGCCGTAACAGACGAAATAGTAACGGTTAAGAAGACTCAGGCGGTGACCGCTTGCGAGCCGGTTCAGAGCTCGATCACTACCAACATCACGCTCGAAAACACGGGAGCCGTCTACATAGTCAAGAACCCGGACCTGCTTCCGATCGCCTCGACGGCCACCCTCACGATCGAGCCGGGCGTAACGATCGTGTTCGACAACCCGTCGACCGGCTTCGCGGCATTCGGCCGCATCGTCGCGGAGGGAACATCGGGGGAGAAAATCCGGTTCCGCGGAAACACCTGCGGGCAGAGCACCGGACTCTGGGACGGAATATACATCCGGGAAGGCTATGGCAGGGGAAATTTCCGGTACGCGGAGCTCACGGCCAGCTCGAACGGAATTCAGATGGAATCCGGCGCGCAGCTCACGCTCGTCGAGACGGCCGTGTACGATAACGCGAATATCGGCTTGAGCATAGTCGGGCAGCTCACGAGGGCGACTATCCGCGGGTGCGAAATATGGGACAACGGCACGGGCGTCGAAATTGGCAATGCTACTGTCGACATCAGCGGGACCTCCATCAGCTACAACATCGCCAACGGCGTCGAAATCGCCTATTCCCTCGACGAAACGAATGTCACGATAGACAGCAGCACGATCGCCAACAATGGGACCGACGGCTTTCTGCTCTCGAATCTCGCGAAGCCGGAAATACATTACTGTACGATCGACGGCAACGGCGCGGAGACGGGCTATGGCTATGCGATCCGGCTCGCCGGCTACGCGGGCGATGACACGATTCACGCGGAGCGCAATTTCTGGGGCGTCGGCAACACGACCGCGCAGAAGATCGGGCTCCTGATTTACGACGGCAACGATGCGGGCGGGCTCCCGTACATCGGCATCGATCCATGGCTCACCGAAACCCCCGGCTTTCTGCGATCGGCGGCGCCGCCCGGGGCCGCATCGATCGATAAACCGAAAGAGAGATAATGGGCAAGATAATCGCGATAGCCAACCAGAAGGGGGGCGTCGGCAAAACGACGACCGCCGTGAATCTCGCGGCGAGCGTCGGCGCCGCGGAGAAGAAGGTGCTCCTCGTCGACATCGATCCGCAGGCGAACGCGAGCAGCGGGTTCGGCGTCCGCGCGGGCGCGGGGGAATTAACTGTCTATGAAGTGATCCTCGGCGGCGCGAGCGCGCGGGAGGCGGTGCGCAAGGTGGAGCTCGTCGACCTGATCCCGTCGCAGCCGAAGCTCATCGGCGCCGAGATCGAGCTCGTGTCGCAGATCGCCCGCGAGTACAAGCTCAAGGAAGCGCTCGCCGAAATCCAGGGCGATTACGATTTCATCTTCATCGATTCGCCGCCGAGCCTCGGGCTCCTCACGCTCAACACGCTGACGGCGGCCGACTCGGTGCTGATACCGATTCAATGCGAGTACTACGCCCTCGAGGGATTGAGCCAGCTCCTCAGCACCATTCGCATGGTTCAGAAGCATCTCAACCAGGATCTCAGGATCGAGGGGGTGCTCCTCACGATGTTCGACAAGCGGCTCAACCTGTCGAACCAGGTGGCGCAGGAGGCCATATCTTATTTCGGGGAAAAGGTTTACGAGACCGCCATACCCAGAAACGTCCGGCTCAGCGAGTGCCCGTCCTTCGGGCGCCCCGTCCTTCTCTATGACGTTTCGAGCGCCGGCGCCAAGAGCTATCTCAAGCTGGCGAAGGAGCTGATCGACCGGCAGGACGGCCACGCGGAGATCAAGGACAAGCTCACGCCCCTCATCGAGACCGCCAAGAAGGCGAGCGAAGGAAGGTGGCAGCCGAAATGAAGAAGGTGCTCGGCAGGGGAATCGAGGCTTTGATCTCGCAGGATCTCAGGGAGAGCGTCTCGGAGACGGAGCGCGTCAAGGATCTCGACATCGAACACATCGACCCGAATCCGCGCCAGCCGCGGGAGCATTTCGACGGCGAGCATCTCAACGAGCTCGCCGAATCGATCAGGCAGAACGGCGTGCTGCAGCCGATCGTCGTGCGGCGCGTCGAGGGACGCTACGAGCTCATCCTCGGAGAGCGGCGACTTCGCGCGGCCAAGCTCGCGGGGCGCGCGACGATCCCGGCGATCGTCCGCGAAGTGGACGACGCCGATTCGCTCCGGCACGCGCTCATGGAGAATCTCCAGCGCGAGGATCTCAATCCGATGGAGGAAGCGCGCGGATATCTGGCGCTCAAGGACGGCTTCGGGCTCCCGGTCGCCGACATCGCCGCGATGATCGGCAAGAACAGGAGCACCGTCGCGAACAGCATGCGGCTCCTCAACCTCCCCGAGGTCGTGAAGACGCTCATCGTCGAGGGAAAGCTCACGGCGGGGCACGCGCGGGCGCTGCTCGCGATCGAGGGGGAGGCGGCGCAGATCGAATGGGCGCGACGCATCGTGAGCGAGAACCTCACGGTGCGGGAGATCGAGCATACGGCGCCGGGCAAGCCCCGCGGCACAAAGCGGCGGGGCCAGCGCAAGATTTCCCCGCAGATCCAGGCGATCGAAGAGGCGATCGAGACGCATCTCGGCACTCGCGCGAGAATCGTGCCGCGCAGCAAGGGCGGCATCGTCTGGATCGAGTATTACTCTGACGAGGAGCTCGAGAGCGTTCTCGAGAAGATGGGAATCGAGCTTCCGCGGTAGGGCGGCTCGCCGGCGCGCTGTATGGACAAGGGAAAATTCTCGATAATCATCGTTCCTCACGATCTCAAGAAGACGCGCACGTTTCGCGTGCAGTACATGGTCTTCTACACGATCGTCGGGGTCCTCGCCGCGGGTGTCGCGATCCTGATCATTTTCGCGGCGACCTACGGCGCGCTCCTCCTCAGGGTGCAGGAGGGGCGCATGTACAAGCGCCAGCTCGACGAAATGCGCAAGCGCCAGGAGCAGGTGGTCGAGATCCAGCGGAACGTGGCGCAGTTGCGCGCGATGAACATGCAGGTGCGCCGGATGCTCGGGCTCACGGTGACACCGGGTGACAGCATCGCGATGCAGCAGGTGGGCGGGGGCGAGTCGACGATGCCCGAGGGGCTCCGGCGGGAGCAGGCCGCGATGCTGCGGGCGATTCCGACCTTCTGGCCGGTGCGCGGATATATCACGAAACGGTTCAGCCCGGCCGGAACGGAGGGGGAAACGATCTTTCACTCCGGCCTGGACATCGCGGTCGACCGGGGCACGCCGGTGAGGGCCGCCGCGTCGGGCTACACGGGGGAAGCCGGCTGGAACGATTCGTACGGGTATTACGTGCAGATCGATCACGGCTATGGAATAAAAACGCTTTACGCGCACCTCGAGATGCTGGTAGTCTCCAAGGGGGAGCGCGTGGCGCAGGGACAGACCATCGCGTATTCGGGCAACACGGGGAGAAGCACGGCGCCCCATCTGCATTTTCAGGTGACGCAGAACAACGTCCCCGTGGACCCCTTGAAATATCTGCTGCAATAGGGGGGATTATGATCGGTGGAAAGAAAGAGGCGCGGAAGGAGGACGTCATGTTCGGGAAAGAGGGCGAACAGCTCCCAGGGGAGGGCAAGATGAATTCGATCATCGGCAAGGGCTGCAAGATCACCGGAACGATCGTTGTCAGCGAGGGGACGCTCCGCATCGACGGTGAGTTCGAGGGCACGATCACGGTCCCGGACACGCTCGTCATCGGCAAGGAAGGCCACGTGAAGGCCGAGGTCAAGGTGAAGAGCGCGGTCGTGGGCGGCACGATCGTTGGCAACATCGACGCGAAGGAGAAGATCGAGCTTCAGGCCGGATCGCGCGTCGAAGGGGACATCAAGACGACCCGTCTCGTCATCGACGAGGGCGTCTTCTTCGAGGGCAACTGCAAGATGAGCCCCGAGGGACGGAGCGAGCAGAAGCCGTCGTCGCAGGCCCCGCAGTACCAGCAGCCGAAGAAGCCCGAGATGCCGGTCGGCGCGCGGTGACGGTCGGCGCACGGCGACGGCACGATAATAGGTGTTGATGATATTGCGCATCCGGTGAGGGGGCCGGGGCGCGCGAGAGATGCAAGGCGCCCGATCGCGGGCGCCTTTCGTTTCCCGCGTCTCGCGGAATGGTATGATCGGCGAAACGATAGCTCATTACAAAATAATCGGGAAGCTCGGCGCGGGCGGGATGGGCGAGGTCTACCGCGCCGAGGACACGAAGCTCAAGCGAGTCGTGGCGATCAAGATCCTTCCCGCCGGGCTCGGCCGCGACGAGGAATCGCGCGAGCGTTTTCTGCGGGAGGCGCAGGCCGCTTCCTCCCTGCAGCACGAGAATATCTGCTCCATTCACGAGATCGGCGAAACGTCGGACGGCCGCCTGTTCATTTGCATGGATTGCTATGACGGCGTGACGCTCAAGGAGCGGATCGCCGGGGGACCGCTCCCGGTCGGCGAGGCTATCGATATCGCGGAACAGATCGCCGCGGGGCTCGCCGAAGCGCACGGCGCGAAGATCGTGCATCGCGACATCAAGCCGGCGAACGTCATTGTTACCCGCCGGGGCGTGGCGAAGATTCTGGACTTCGGGCTCGCCAAGAGCGCGGGAGCGGCGACGCTGACGAAGGCGAGCTCGACCATGGGGACGGTCGCGTACATGAGCCCCGAGCAGGCGCGGGGAGACGCGGTCGATCACCGGACCGACCTGTGGTCGCTGGGCGCCGTCCTCTACGAAATGATAGCGGGGCGGCCGCCGTTCAAGGGCGAATACGAATCGGCCGTCCTGTACTCGATCGCGCACGAGAGCCCCGAGCCCCTCACGGCGCTCCGGACCGGCGTACCGCTCGAGCTCGAGAGAATCGTGAACAAATGTCTCGCGAAAGACGAGAACGAACGGTACCAAACGGCCGTGGATTTCTCGGCGGATATTCGCCGGTTGAAGCGGGGGCTTTCCGCGGGCGCGGCGCGGACGGAAGCGGGCGCCGGTTCGCGCGCGGGAACAACCGGGCCCCCCGGGCGTGGCGCGCCGCGCAAAGCGATGTCGCATGGCGGGAAAATCGTTGCGCTCGCGGGAGTCGCTGCGGCGATTCTCGTCGCGCTGTTCGCGATATTCAACGTCGGCGGCGTCCGCGATCGTTTCGCCGGCGGGCACGGCGCGGGTGAGCAGGGGGGCATCGAATCGCTCGCGATCCTGCCGTTCGTCAACGCCGATAACGATCCCGATACGGATTACCTGAGCGACGAGATACCGGCGAGCATCACGAGCAGCCTCTCCCGGCTCTCGAGCCTTCGCGTCGTGCCCCGGAGCAGCGCGTTCCGGTACCGGGGGAGCGAAGGGGATCTCGCCGCCGTGGGACGGAAACTGAACGTCAGCGCCATCCTCACGGGGCAGGTCCGCGTGCGCGGGGAAGAGCTCAGCATATGGGCCGAGCTCGTGGACGTCGCGTCGGACCGCCAACTCTGGGGGGAGCACTTTTCGCTCAAGCTGTCCGACATTCTCGCGTTCGAGCAGAATATCGCCGAAAGCATAACGGACGCCCTGCGCGTGCGCTTGACCGAGAACGATCGGAACCGGCTCTCGAAGGCCCAGACGGAGAATGCCGAGGCCCATCGGCTGTATCTCAAAGGGCGCTATTTCTGGAACAAGCGCTCGGAGGAAGGATTCAGAAACGCCAGCGGCTATTTCCAGAAAGCGATCGAAGAGGACCCGGCATATGCACTCGCATACACGGGATTGGCCGATTCCTACAGTGTTCTCGCCGCATTCGGCATCGCAGCCCCCCGCGACGTTTTTCCGAAGGCGAGAGCGGCTGTTTCCCGGGCGCTCGAGCTCGACAGCACGCTCGCCGAAGCGCACGTCTCTCTCGCGTTCATTCTGCAACATTACGAGTGGAACTGGCTCGAAGCGGAGAAGGAATACGAGCGGGCCATCGAGCTCGATCCGGGGTATGCGACGGCCCAGCACTGGTACGCCCTCCTCCTTTTGACCATGGGCCGCGTCGAGGAAGCGACTGCGACCAGCGAGGCCGCGGCGCGGCTCGATCCGCTGTCTCTTCCCATCGCCGCATCGCTGGGAAGCGTTTATTTGTTCATGCGGCAGTACGAGAAGGCCGAGGCTCAGTGCCTGAAGGTGGTTGAAATGGATTCGAGCTTCGCCATGGCGCGAACGGTTCTCGCGACCGTGTATATAGAGCAGGGCCTCTATGAAAAGGCGATCAGGGAGCTGGAGGCCATCGCCGCGCTCCCGACGAGCACGCCGGAAGATATCGCGTACCTCGGCTTCGGATACGCGCGCGGAGGCAGAACGAAGGAAGCGCGAGAAATTCTCACGAGGCTCGGCGCGCGAGCCCAGGAGCGATACGTGCCCCCGGTGTTCTTCGTGATGATCCACGCGGGGCTCGGCGAGGTGGACGATGCGCTTACATGGGCGGAGAAGGCCGTTGAAGAGCGCGACTTTTATCTCCAGGGGCTGCCTCGCATGATGGCGACCGATCCGGCCGCGGCCGCCGATCCACGCGCCGCCGATATCGTTCGGCGCATGGGGCTCAGTCCGCCGCCGCGCGCGGCCGAGACCGCGCCTCGTCTTTAGGAAGGAGCAAGCATATGAGACGGATCGCTGGTGCATCGTTGATTCTGTTCGTCTGCCTCGCGGCGTCGAACGCGAGCGCGGGGCGCATCTTCGGGGACATCAAGATGGACGGGAAGCCCGTTCAGGCGGGTCTCATGGTCACGATCGCTCCGGCGCCGCCGGCGAGCGCCCCCGCCGACACCGCCAAGAACGCGCCCGGCACGCCCGACACGACGCTCACCGATAAGTTCGGTTCGTATAAGTTGAACGTGAAACAGGAGGGAAAGTGCGTGTTGACTCTCGTGTACGAGAAAAGGGCGCTCACGCTCGAGGTCTTCTCGTACAAGAACGCGACGCGCTACGACCTGATTCTCGAGAAGAAGGACGGGAAGCTGTCCCTGAGAAGGAAGTGACCGCGATATGAGCGATGAGACCGTCAAGAAGCGGGACCAATGGGACAAGATCGACATTCTCCTGCGTCCGGTGGGCGGCCTGCTCACGGCGGCGGCGATCGCCCTGATCGGATTCATGACGTCGAGCGCGCTGAATCAGCGGCAGGCGGCCGACACGAACACGCGCCTCTACACCGAGCTGATGAGCCGACGCGAGGAGTCGGAGAGCGCGCTCCGCAAGGACATGTGCGTCTCGATCATCAACTCCTTCGTGAACCCGAGCGACACGGGGCTCGGGCCGTCGATCCTCAACCTCGAGATGCTCGCCTACAACTTTCACGAGTCGCTCAACCTGAAGCCGCTGTTCGAGGAGATGCGGCGGCGCGTGATGAGCGCGCGGCTCGAGGCGAAGACGGCGGAGGGCATAGCGGAGAACGACGCGTACCTCGAGCGCCTCGAATCGACGGCGGGAGAGATCGTGCGCCGGCAGATGATCGTCCTCGAGGGCGCCGGGAAGCGCTTCGACCGCACCATCGACCTGACGGGCGATCCGGAGGGCACGAGCCTCGAGCCGGAGACGCTGACGCTCGACGGCGTCGCGACGACCTTCGCGATCGACATCCTCGGAGTCGACCGGGAGAACCGCGAGATCCAGATGGGGCTCAGCATCGAAACCCCGGACCCGGAGCTGGGCCGGCAGACCAAGGTGGCGACCTTCGGCGTCACGTACTACGACTTCCCGATGATCGATAACACGCGGCTCGCGGGCGGGCAGCGGTGCTCGGT
>JBFYZJ010000053.1:0-4712 GCA_041309565.1 Candidatus Krumholzibacteriota bacterium | reverse complement strand
ATTTCAGCGTCGATCTCGTCTGGTACAGCGCGGGACGCGTCTCCGGAGACGGATATGCCGTCGAGGTGCGGATCCCGCTCAAGAGCATTCGTTTCTCGAATCGCAATCCCGTCGAGATGGGGATCATTTTCGAGCGCTTCGTGAGCAGGCGGTCCGAGCACGGAACGCATCCGGCGCTCGATCCGGCGAAGGGGCTTTCCTATCTCACCCAGATGAGGTCGCTCGCCTACCGCGACATCAAACAGAAGGCGCTCCTCGAGGTGCTTCCCGCCGTCACCTTCACCGAGCAGCACTCGATCGACGCCGGCGAGCTCACGCGCGACGAGCGGCTGGCGGAACTCAGCCTCACCACGAAGTACGGCGTCGCCTCCGATCTCGTCGTCGAGGGCACCTATAACCCCGATTTCAGCCAGATCGAGGCGGACGCCGGACAGGTCGACGTCAACCTGCGCTACGATCTTTATTACCCCGAGAAAAGGCCCTTCTTCCTCGAAGGGAGAGAGAGCTTTGTCGTCGCGGCGACGGCCGCGTCCGAGCTCGATCCCGTGCGGGCCGTCATTCACACGAGGACGATCGTCGATCCGCTCGCGGGCGCGAAGCTCGTGGGGATGGCCGGGGCCAAGAGCCGCGTCGCGGCGCTCTACGCGCTCGACGAGCTTCCCGAGGAGGAGGCGCCGGCGATCGGAGCATACGCGCACGTTCCGATTCTCCGATTCCAGCGCGTGCTCGCGAACGAGGGCTATCTCGGCGGAATCTACGCGGGCAGGGAGCTCGACGATTCGTTCAGCCGCGTGGGGGGCGTCGACGCCAAGGTGCGGGTGACCGAGCCGGCCTGGTTCGAGGGGCACGCCCTGCTGTCGCAGGCGCAGGCGGACGCGGCCTCCCCCGAGGCCGGGGGGCACTCGATCGGCCTGCGTTACCGGCACAGCGCGCGGAACGGCGACTACGATTTCAGCGTCGTGGACGTGTCGGAGGATTTCTCGGCGGACATGGGATACCTGACGCGTGTCGGCGTCTTCCAGGCGACGGCGCTGGCGCGGCCGAAATTCTATTCCGATTCGAGCTTCGTCAGGCGCGTCGACGCGGAGCTTTTCAGCGGACAGACGCGGGACGGATTCAGCGGGCTCTGGGAGACGTTCAACCACGTGTCGAGTCTGTTCCATCTCGGGGGCACATCCCAGTTCAAGGTGAAATACTCCTACTCGACCGAGATCTTCGAAGGGGAGGAATTCGACACGGGCGGTTTCCACGTGCTCGTCGGCGGGCAGCCGGCGAACCAGTTCTACTACAGCGTGCTCTACCGCCGCGTTCAGTCGATTTTCTACTCGTCCGATCCGTATCAGGGGAAGAGCAACCGCCTCACGGCGGGGATCACGTACCAACCCTCGGACAAGCTCCTGTCCGAGCTGAGCTTCATCTATTACGATTTCTACCGCTCGAGCGATTCGCAGAAGATATACGACTACCCGATCGGACGGGCGAAGGTGACGTACCAGCCGAACAAGTACCTCCTCCTGCGCGGCATCTGCGAGTACAACGACTACTACGAGGAGATGATCACCGATTTCCTCGCCTCGTTCACGTACATCCCGGGCACCGTCATCCACCTCGGGTACGGATCGATCTACGACAAGATCGAATGGCGGGACGGCTCGTACGAGCAGTCGGACGGGTTTCTCGAAACGAAGCGGGGCTTCTTCTTCAAAATGTCGTATCTCTGGAGGCTGTAGGCGCGCCCGCGGCCGGCGCCCTCATTTCCGCTCGAGCACGATGAGCCTCCCCGACAGGAAATCGGCGATCCAGAGCCTGCCGTCGGACGCCGTCTTCGCCATCGTGATCGAATAGATCGCGTCCCCGAACTGGCCGCTCAGGTAGAAGGAAACGTTGCGCGAATCGAACCTCGTGTCCCCGTACGGGTATCGCTCGGTGTGGAGGAGGGTGAACTCCCCCGTGGCCGGATCGAACTGCGTGACGGCGAGCGTCCGGGCGCTGTGCGACGTGATGACGAGGCGGTCCCCCCAGACGAAGAGATTGTCGGGGAGCCCCTCGGACGGAATCCGGTAGTTCCTGCCGTTTTCCCGCGCTTCCTGCAGCGTGTTGTCGGCGTGGTTGATGACGTAGACCGTACCGCCGAGACGGCACAGCCTCAGCGGACCGCCGCCGGCCGCGATCCTTCGCTCCGCGAAGCTCGTCTTGTCGACGACGGAGACGCTCCCCGATTCGAAGTTGGCGACATAGACGTTCGCCTCGTCGAAGATGAGATCGGTGGGGCCGGTCCCGACCGCGATCCGCGCGAGATCCTTTTTCGCGGCCGGGTCGATGACGTGCAGGATGCCGGAATCCCCGTCTTTCTCGGCGACGCGGGCGAGATAGAGCCGGTTCGCGCCGGGATCGAAGCGGAGCAGGCGCTGCGTGTTCTCCCGTTCGATCGTATCCGGCACGGCGACGCGCGCGCCGATATCGAAGAGACGGATCTCGTCCGGGAGCGTGCCGAGCATCTGCTCTTCCTTGCCCCACAGGTTCTGGGAGAAAAATAATGTCCCGGATACGTCGAACACCATCTGCTGCGCCTGCCGCGGGATGCGCCGGTCGTAGAACGCGAGCGTGCGGGCGTCGATGCCGAGGATGCCGTTCTTCGCTCCCCAGATGTACACGACGGGCCAGTACGATTGGTGCGGCCCGTAGGAGAGATACACGTCGCCGTCGGGGGTGAGGAGCGACGCGACGGGGTAGTCGTACGGCAGCCGGCGCCGCTCGACCGCGCCGTCCGCCCGCACCTCGGCGAACTCGTCCTCGTTATTGAAAACGAAGAAGCTGTTCCGCCCCGGCACCTCGAGGAGATCGATCGGCGCCCAGCCGGTGTGGATCTTCTTCGTCGTGCCGGTCGACGGGTCGAGCGCCGTCACGGCGGCGCCGAAGGTTCCGTTGACCGCGGAGGCGCCTTTCGGGTAGTAGACGAGTCCGTTGTTCGGATTGTGGGCCATCGCGAACATATGGGGAATGATGCCGAGATCGGTGATCCGCTTCAGGAGCCGCCGCTCCGCGACGTCGACCACGTCGACCTCTCCGTGCGCCCAGCTTCCGATATAGAGAATGCCGTTCTTCGCGTCGAGGGCGCTCGCGTCGTTGCCATACGTGGGGATTTTGATCTCGGTGACGGCCCCCCCCTTCCCGAAATCGACGACGTGGACCGACGGATGGTTGTCGTAGGGGATGTAGATCTCGTCCCGGGCGGGGTTGTAGACGATACCGACTCCCTCGGTGAACTGCGGGAGCGCGACGATCTCCGCTTCGCCCGTGAGGACGTCGATCTTCGCCGCTTCGATGACGCGGCGCGCGCTCGTCTCGACGACGAGGTAGAGCCGGTGCGTCGCGTCGTCGTAGCCGGCGAGATGCCACCGGCCGCCGCTCGTGAGCTTCAGCGCCCGGGAGTTGAGGAACTTTCCCGTCCGGCCGTCGAAGAGGTACAGGGCGGAGGTGTAGCCGTCGACGGCGACGATCCACCCGAGCTCCGGAGCGGCGACGACCTTGCGGATCGGCGGCGGGGGCGTCGCGTTGAGATTGATGAGATCCTCGCGCGTCTCGAGCCACGGCACGAGCGCGAGCTTTCCCGCTTTCGCCGAGTAGAAGCCGAGTTCCTTGCTCTCGCGCCCGGCGAGAAAGGCGTTTCCCGTCTCCTCGTCGACGGCGATCGATTCGAACTGCGGCCCCGTGCGGATCGTTTTCGAGGGGGCGCCGTCGCCGGAGACGATCGAGAAGCAGCGGGATCCGACGAGGTACACCTCGCCCGTCTTCTTTCTGAGCGTCATCGCCTCCGCCTTGAGGTGCTGCAGGGCGCGTCCCTCGACGGGCACGTTCGTGACCGCGTGGCTCCGGCAGTCGATGAACGATACGGACGAGCTGAGCGTGTTCGCGGCGACGAGCCGGTCGCGGAACGCGTCCATCCGCAGGAGAACGGGCCCCGCCCCGTTCACGGCGAGGCCCGCCTCTTTGAGAAAATCGATCGTCGTGACCGAGACCTCGTTCGCGGCGCTTCGGGGCGCGCCGGGACCGGCCGGGGGAGGAGCGGCAGTCGCAGCGGCGGTGGACGCCGGAACGACGCCACGCATGAATATCGCGAGGGCGGCGGCGATGAGCGTTTTCTTCGTCATGGGACGGCTCTCCTTTCAGGGTGCCGGGAACCTTGTATTCGGTTCGGGGGTTTCATTATAGTATCGGGGCTCTTTCCCGGCGACGTAAAAAAACGAATGTCCGGAGGAGATGTGCTCACCTTCGGAGGAGGTTCGTATGCACGTGTTCATGTATCTCCTGATGCTCGCCGTCTGCAATCCCGCGCAGGCGGTCGATCGTCCAAGCGCGGCGGCCGCCTCCGCCGATTTCGCGAGCCTCGCGAAACCCTTCGAGTACGACGCGCGAGCGCCGCTCGATGTCGAGGAAACCGGGCTCGAAGAGGTGCCCGAATTCGGCGCGGTCGTTCGCCATGTCACGATCGCGAGCCCCGTCGAGGGGCGCATCACGGCGTCCGTCGTCATGCCGAAAGCGGCCGCGTCGTCGGGCGTTCCGGCGAAGTCCCGCTACGCGGGGATCGTGTTCCTGCACTGGGGGCAGGGAAACCGCACCGAGTTTCTCGGGGAGGCGGCGCTCTACGCCAAGGCCGGCGCCGTCTCGATCTGCGTCGACGCGCCGTGGGCCCGGCCGGCCCCCTGGACGCA